>NZ_CALJRX010000116.1 GCF_937976265.1 uncultured Haemophilus sp. | reverse complement strand
ACTCGCGACCCCGACCTTGGCAAGGTCGTGCTCTACCAACTGAGCTATTCCCGCATACGCTGTTAGTGCGGTGCATTTTACGGGAATTTGAAATTCTGTCAATCGAAGATCTTAAAAAAAAATTCAAATGTTGAAAAAATCTTCGTTTCGGTTGAAATTACAGCAAAATTTGACATAGGAATATAATTTTAGCTTAGTTTTCAATTTCTACTTTTATCGTGATTGGGTTTGTGACAAAATTGGAGCGTTTTGTTCGCCATTAAATCAAGAAAAGTGCGGTCAAATTTTTGCATGTTTTAGAGGTAAATTATGACACAACAATATTCTATCGATACATTATTAGCCCAAGCGGGGAATCGCAGTGATGAGCGCACTGGTGCGGTTTCTACGCCAATTTATCTTTCAACGGCTTATGGCCATCATGGGATTGGAGAAAGCACGGGCTTTGATTATACCCGCACGAAAAACCCAACACGTAGTGTTTTGGAAGATACCGTAGCAAAATTAGAAAATGGTGATCGTGGTTTTGCTTTTTCCTCTGGCATGGCGGCAATTCAAGTGCTGATGAATTTATTTAAAGGCCCTGATGAATGGATTGTGTCAAGTGATGTATACGGTGGGACTTATCGTTTATTGGATTTTGCCTATAAAAATAACAACAGCGTAAAACCCGTTTATGTGAATACCGCTTCTTTAGCTGAAATTGAAGCCGCTATTACAGCGAATACAAAAGCGATTTTTATTGAAACCCCATCAAATCCATTAATGGAAGAGTGTGATGTGGCGGAAATTGCGACATTAGCGAAAAAACACAACTTGTTAATGATTGTGGATAATACCTTCTTAACTCCTGTGCTATCTCGTCCATTAGATTTAGGCGCGGATATTGTCATTCATAGCGGTACAAAATATATTGCAGGGCATAATGATAGCTTAGTGGGCTTGATTATTGCAAAAGGACAAGAGCTTTGTGATCGTATCGCCTATATTCAAAATGGTGCAGGTGCCGTACTTTCGCCATTTGATTCTTGGTTAACCGTGCGCGGAATGAAAACCCTTTCATTACGGATGAAACGCCATCAAGATAATGCGAAGGCGATTGCGGAATTTTTACGCGAACAGCCACAAATTGATAGCGTGTTATATCCAAACAAAGGCGGTATGCTGTCTTTCCGTTTGAAAGATGAAAATTGGGTGAATACGTTCTTAAAATCAATCAAGTTGATTACCTTTGCAGAAAGTTTAGGCGGAACAGAAAGTTTTATTACTTATCCTGCGACCCAAACCCATATGGATATTCCAGAAGCAGAACGCGTCGCTCGTGGTATTACAAACACATTATTGCGTTTTTCTGTTGGTTTAGAAGATGTGGAAGACATCAAAGCCGATTTATTACAGGCGTTTGCACAACTTAAATAATTAGTTTTTATCAATCGGACTAATCTGTGCAATCCAATATACCTTGTGCTATTATGCACAACATCAATCAACGTTAGGTGTTGATTCGTCAGCACCTTATTAAATAAGGAAACAAAAATGAGCGAAGTATTACATATTAATGATGCAGATTTTGAAACTGCCGTTGTGCAATCTGATATCCCTGTATTAGTGGATTTCTGGGCACCATGGTGTGGTCCTTGCAAAATGATTGCACCAATTTTAGATGAAATCGCACCTGAATTCGCAGGTAAAGCAAAAATCGTTAAAATCAACGTAGATGACAACCAATTAGTTGCAGGTCAATTTGGTGTACGTAGTATCCCAACTTTACTACTTTTCAAAAATGGCCAACTTGTTGCAACACAAGTCGGTGCGTTACCAAAAAATCAATTAGCGGCGTTTATTAATCAACACCTATAATTGAGTTATTAAACATAAAGAGCGGTCAAAAATAGCGATGTTTTTGATCGCTCTTATTTTTTCTCTCGCCAATAAGTAGCAAAACGAGGTTTTCCGGAGTTGGTTAATCCACGATATTTATAGGTGATTGTAGTACCAATAGGCGGTGGATTTTCGCGCTCACTCAGATTAAATCCTGAACCAATTTTGAATTTTCCACGATGGTTTTCACAGGTGAGCGATCCGAGTATATTCTCAAATTGTCCTTTTCCTTTGTGATGTTCAACCACCATACATTCTTCATCATAAGCGGTTTTAAGCTTCAAAATTTGTGTACTGCGTTTCCGTTCGTAAGGGGCGTTAGGATTACGTAACACAACCCCTTCACCTTTTTTTGCTTCTACTTCATGTAAATACTCGAATAAGTGCGTTTTATCTCGTATTGGAATTTGCGGAATAATCTTGATATAAGGCGTAGGGCGCTCTTTCAAATAATCTTCTAAGGTTTTGAGACGTTCAAAGAGATTTCCTGAGGCATTAGGCACATCAAAAACATAAAGTGTTAATTTTGCCCAATTATCACCTTTAAAAGATTTCGTGATAGAAGCAATCTCTTCAAATTGATTACGTTCACTAAATAGCTCACCATCAATGGCAAAAGGCGGAAATTGAGCGGTAAAATAGGTCGGCGCGGGCAATGGCAGTCCTTGACGACTTAATAATGTTTTGCCATCCCAATAACCTCGTACCCCATCTAATTTTTCAGACATTACCCAACCTTGAACATCTTGGTTTTCATAAGTGCCTAATAGCATTAAATCATTATCGTTTGCCCAAGTTATTTGGCTAAATAACATACAAAGTAATAAATAAACTACTCGCATAATCTCTCCTTTTAAATTGTTTGAGTTTAAAAAGTGCGGTCATTTTTTACAGCATTTTTAATTGAATCTGTGATTAGTATCGTAAAATAATAAGAAGTAAGCTGAAAAATAGAGAGATAAGAAAGAGCAGTGGATTATTTGAAATGAACGCTATACAATGCCAACGCGATTTCGAATTTTAATTTTTAAGGAGAAGAAAATGTATTTTGATCAAATTAAAGCAGAGCTTGTGGAAGCACAAGACGTATTAAACAAGTTTGTTTCAGATGATAACAACATCAAACTCATTGAAAAAGCAGCTAAATTGTTAGCCGAAAGCTTTAAAAATGGCGGTAAAGTATTATCTTGCGGTAATGGTGGTTCTCACTGTGATGCTATGCACTTCGCAGAAGAACTGACAGGACGTTATCGTGAAAATCGTCCGGGTTATCCTGCGATTGCGATTTCAGATGTGAGTCATTTAAGCTGTGTAAGCAATGACTTTGGCTATGAATATGTATTCTCTCGCTTTGTTGAAGCAGTGGGTAAAGAAGGTGATGTTTTATTTGGATTATCGACATCAGGCAATTCTAAAAATATCTTAAATGCGATCGAAGCCGCGAAAGCAAAAGGGATGAAAGTGATTGCGATGACAGGTAAAGATGGCGGTAAAATGGCAGGTTTAGCGGATGTTGAAATTCGAGTGCCACACTTTGGTTATGCAGATCGTATTCAAGAAATTCACATCAAAGTGATTCATATTTTAATGATGCTAGTCGAATTTGAGATGGCGAAAGAGGCCTAATTCGCGATAATTGCGGTTTAAAATTCAATGAGTTAAAGATCCCAAAAAGTTTTTTGGGATTTTTTATAAAAAACACTTGCATAATTAATCATAAAAAAGTAATATTTATTCATTCTTAGGAGTCGAGAGAGGATAGCAGTAAACTTAGTATGGCGATTAGTGTTAAAAATTTGAATTTCTTTTATGGTTCATCACAGGCATTGTTTGATATCAATCTTGATGCACAAGAAGGCGATACCGTGGTGTTACTCGGACCAAGTGGAGCAGGAAAAAGTACGTTAATTCGTACGCTAAATTTGTTAGAAGTGCCAACTTCTGGTGAATTACATATTGCGAATAACCATTTTGATTTGTCTCAGGCGAATAATAATCCGAAAGCCATTCGTCAACTTCGCCAAGATGTCGGTATGGTATTTCAACAATACAATCTTTGGCCGCATTTAACGGTGATTGAAAACTTGATTGAAGCACCCCAAAAAGTATTAGGTATTAGCGAAGAAGAAGCGAAAAAAGATGCATTAGAACTTTTAAAACGTTTACGTTTAGAAGAGCATGCGGATCGTTTTCCCCTTCACTTATCAGGCGGTCAGCAACAACGTGTAGCCATTGCTCGAGCGTTAATGATGAAACCGCAAGTGTTGTTATTTGATGAACCAACGGCAGCACTGGATCCTGAGATTACAGCTCAAGTTGTTGATATCATTAAAGAACTTCAACAAACCGGCATTACTCAGGTGATTGTGACCCACGAAGTGAACGTGGCACAAAAAGTGGCGACAAAGGTCGTCTATATGGAACAAGGTAAGATTATTGAAATGGGCAGTGCAGATTGTTTTGATAATCCAAAAACCGAACAATTTAAACAATACCTTTCACACTAAATTAATTAAATAATATATAGGAAGGCACAACATGAAAAAATTATTATTAACCACCGTAATGATGGGAATAACTTTAGCGGCAAATGCTAAGGATATTGTGTTTGCAACCGAGCCAAGCTACCCACCTTTTGAATTAACTAACGAAAAAAATGAATTAGTCGGTTTTGAAATCGATTTGGCCAATGCGATTTGCCAAAAAATTCAAGAGACTTGCCATTTTAAGAGTCAAAATTTTGATACATTGATTCCGGGGTTAAAACTCAAACATTTTGATGCGGCGATGTCTGCGATTGATATTACCGAAGCCCGTGCAAAACATGTGTTGTTTTCCGATCCTTATTACGATAGTTCGGCCAGTTATATTGCTTTAAAAGGAAAATATGATTTAGCTACTGCTAAAGTAGTTGGTGTGCAAACCGGTACAACTTTTCAACAATATACGGCTAATGAAACCAAACAATATGAATCAAAATCTTATATTAATTTGAATGATGCTTTGCTTGATTTGAAAAATGGTCGAGTTGATATCATTTTCGGTGATACTGCGGTATTAGCCTATTTGATAAAGGATGAGCCGAATATTCATTTTGTTGGCGATAAAGTAACGAATAAAGAATATTTTGGCACTGGGTTAGGTATCGCATTTAATAAATCCTCTGGTGAATTACGGGATAAGATCAACAAAGGTCTAGCTGAAGTAAAAGCTAGTGGGGAATACCAAAAAATTTACGATAAATGGATGACAACAAATTAATCCTTTTATTTAACAATCACTTATAGACTGAATAAGGACAGATTTTATGAAAAAATTACTTTTAAGCGCAATGTTAATGGGTTCAGCTTTTGCTGCAAACGCACAAGAAATCACTTTTGCGATGGAGCCAAGCTACCCGCCATTTGAAACTACCAACGAAAAAGGTGAAATTATCG
>NZ_CALJRX010000115.1 GCF_937976265.1 uncultured Haemophilus sp. | reverse complement strand
CCGTGCTCGTGGCGAAAAAATCTAAGGAGCTAAAACATGGCAGCTAAAGGCGCTCGTGAGAAAATCCGTTTAGTTTCTACAGCAGAGACTGGTCACTTCTACACAACTGATAAAAACAAACGTAATATGCCTGAAAAAATGGAAATCAAAAAATTTGATCCAGTAGTGCGTAAACACGTTATCTATAAAGAAGCAAAAATCAAATAATTTTGCTGATTTGAAAAAAGCCCGACATTGTTCGGGTTTTTTTATACCACAAATTCATTACCGAGATTATCTATGCCTGAACTTCCTGAAGTCGAAACTGCCCTGCGTGGCATCAGCCCTTATTTGAAAGGTTTTACCATTGAAAAAATTGTCGTACGTCAACCACAATTACGTTGGGTGGTTTCTCCAGAATTAACAACGCTCAAAAACGTCAAGATTTTGGATACCTCTCGTCGTGCGAAATATCTCATTATTCATACAGAAAAAGGTTATATCATTGGTCATTTAGGCATGTCTGGCTCTGTTCGAATTGTGCCGCACGATAGTCCTATTGATAAACACGATCACCTTGATATTGTGATGAATAATGGCAAATTACTGCGTTATAACGACCCGAGACGCTTCGGTGCATGGTTATGGACTGAAAACTTAGATGACTTTCATCTTTTCCTAAAACTTGGTCCTGAACCGCTTTCAGATGAATTTAATGCGGAATACCTTTTTAAAAAATCACGCAAAAAATCGACCGCACTTAAAACCTTTTTAATGGATAATGCTGTCGTCGTGGGCGTAGGAAATATTTATGCCAATGAAACGCTCTTTTTATGTGGTTTGCATCCGATGAAATTAGCCGAAAATCTCACGCGAAACCAATGTACCTTACTCGTTGAAACAATTAAAAACGTATTAACAAAATCCATTACTCAAGGTGGTACAACATTAAAAGATTTCTTACAGCCCGATGGTCGCCCTGGTTATTTTGCTCAGGAATTGTTAGTTTACGGAAACAAAGATAAACCTTGTCCAAAATGTGGCACTAAGATTGAAAGTATGATTATTGGGCAACGCAATAGCTTTTATTGCCCTCATTGTCAGAAAAAGAAATAGGCGTGATACACGCCTATTTTTTAGAAAAAAGTACTCCAGAAATGAGAAATCGGCATGGCGAGGAAAAGAGCCGGCAGCATATTCGCCACATGGAACATTTGGATATTACAAATGCGAAAGCCCGCCGCTATCATTAGCATACCGCCTACCGCAGCAAAATCACCTCGCATTTCAGGTGTCACAAAAGGAATAATAAACACCGCAGAATAAGCTAAGATCACTTGAACTAATGTTTGTGGCACAAAAATACTTGCTACAGAAATGCCGAGTGATGTGGCAAAGATCATCGCAGTGAAAAAATCTAAAAAAGATTTCACAATGAGGATATCAAAATTACCTGTCATCCCCTCATTCATCGCCCCGAAAATCCCCGTTCCACTAAATGAAAACAAAACTACAATCGCAACAAATTTAGATAAGAACTCTTCTTGGCTATGCATGCTACTTGGTGTATTAGGGAACATCTTTTCAACAAGACCTTTCGCTGATGAGGCAAGCTTATTTATTCCGTGTTCTAATAAAAGCAATTCCCCGATTATCGTGCCTAATAACACCGATAAAATCATTGCCGGCATATTGGTGGTTTTCGCCACCATCACAATGCCCATTCCCATCGAACATAAGCCAAAGATTAACGTAAGATTAGTGCGTAAACGCTCTGGAATTCGACCACCTAGCATCGAGCCAATGACTGCCCCACTAATAATCGCTAATGCATTGATATAAGGTCCGATAATCATATTCTTCTCCGAGTTAACTCGTTCCTATTATACGAAAAACGCGATGAAAATCGACCGCACTTTTAGCAATAAAAAAGGCATGGTTTCCCATGCCTTTTGTTTATTAACGATAAATTACCAGTGGTAACCTGCACCTACTGCTACACCCACTTTACCTTGAGTATCGCTAGTACCTGCTAAACGAATAATAATTTTACCGTTATCTGAAATACGTGACATACCTAATGCCACTGCATTTTGACCTTGGTAATTACCCGCTGCCACAGATACCATGCTCTTACCTGGAATGTAAGCTTGTGGTAATTGAGACGCCGCTAACGCGCTTGCTGTACCTGCATTGACACGTTTACCTAACTTGTTCACTTGACCATTTAACTTATTGATCTTGTTATTCATGTCAGCTTTTACTTCGTGTAATTGGCTACCGTTTACCGCATCAGTGCTGTCTGCTGCAATGCGTCCTGGTGCAACATTGGTAATTTGTTTATTACCTGCATCAATACCATTTTTAGTCATACTTGGACCATTTTTAATGGTGACGCCATTGCTATCAATCACCGTATCACCCGCAGTGAATTTATTCGCTGTTACGCTTTCCACTTTAAGGTTTTTCTTGATACCTACACGAACATTACCGCTCTTATCAATGTTTGTCATCACATTATCGCCACCATCAAACTCACTCCAGTTTGTGTTGCTATCTGCGCCTTTCACATTGATTTGGCTATTTAATTTCGCATTGTAAACGCCGCCTACATTTGCACCAAATTTTAAGCCATCACTTAATGTTGCGATAGTTTCACCACCAAAGTTCATACGATTTGGTGTTTTACCATCAAGATTCGGTGCTGCATCTTTACCACTTACTACGGTAATTGGCGTTGAATTATCACCTTCGCCAAGATTAATTGTTGTGGTATTAACTGTTTTCGCTGTGACATTTTCCGCTTTCAAGTCTTTTGTGGTAGAAATCGTGAAGTTAATACCATTCTGTTCAAGTTTGATATTATCACCAGCGATATAGTTTACAGTCGCACCTGGCGCTACATTAGCAACTTCAGTACCACTTACTTCACCAGTAGAGCCTTCTTTCTTCGTTGCCGTTGCATTCCAGCCTTTACCCGCAAGTTCTTTCACTGCGTATAACTGACTACCATTTACTGCATCTTTCGATGTGCTCGTTACATTACCATCTTGAACATTAGTAACTTTCTTATTACCTGCATTGACGCCATCTGTTGTAACAGACACATCACCTGCTTTTAAGCCATCTTTTGTTAAAGCAACTTTATCACCCACTTTCACACCGTCATTATTCATCACGGTATCACCTGCTGTTACGCTATCAACTTTGATGTCTTTTGCTAAATTGAAAGTAACATCATTACCTTTTTTAGTAATATTAATGTTCCCATCTGTATTATTTAGGTCAACCGTATCACCAGGTTTCACATTAGAAGAATCTGCACCATTTGCTGTTAAATTCCAGCCTTTATTAGCCACCTCTTCTACTTTCTTAAGCTGTGAAACATTTACTGCATCAGTATCATCTTCACCTGCTTTCAAGCCTGTAATTTTCTTATCGCCCATATTAATGCCTTTATCATTGATAGTTACACCACCAATCTCGGCACTGTCTAAGCCTTTAAGCTCTTTCGCTAATTTCACATTTAATGTGCCATTACCGTCAGATTCAACACCAATATTGTTATCAGATAACGTACCCGTTGCACCACCTTTTACAAAGATTTTATCACCTAAACGACGCTCAAAGTTCTTCTCTGTATTATCACCACCAAAAGTGAGTGCTTTAAATGCTTGTTCAGCGGTTTGATTAATCGCATCATTCACATTATTAACTGTGGTGCCATTTACGGTAATTGGCGCTTTAGTCACGGAAACATCACCCGCTTTCAAACCATCTTTATCAATTTTGGTATCGCCCGCAGTTACACTATCAACGTTGATATCTTTCGATAAAGCAATCTTAACTTTGCCTTCTTCAACCTTGGTGCTGATATTTTTATCTGCGCCAACAACCTCAACCGTTTCACCTAATGGTTTCTTCACAGAATTACCATCTTGAGCAGTTAACCCAAAGCCTTTTGTGGTGAGGTTATTAATTGTTTGATAGAGCTGGCTACCATTTACCGCATCTTTTGATGTTTCATTCACATCACCAGCTGCAACGTTGCTAACTTTCTTATTGCCTGCATTAACGCCATCAGTTGTGACAGACACATCACCAGCTTTTAAACCATCTTTATTTAAAGCAACATTATCACCAACCTTAACACCGTCATTATTCATCACGGTATCACCAGTGGTTACGCTATCAACTTTAATATCTTTAGCTAAGTTGAACGTTACATTGTGGCCATCTTTAGCAATATCGATGTTCTTATCTGTATTTTTCAGATCAACGGTATCACCAGGTTTTACATTAGAAGAATTTGTACCATTAGCAGTTAAATTCCAGCCTTTATTAGCCACTTCTTCTACTTTCTTAAGCTGTGAAAAATTCACAGCATCTTTGTCATCGGTACCTGCTTCAACATTGGTAATTTTATTACCAGC
>NZ_CALJRX010000114.1 GCF_937976265.1 uncultured Haemophilus sp. | reverse complement strand
AAACCGAAACCAAAACCGAAAGAGAAGCCAAAAGAAAAACCTAAAAATGAGGTAAAAGCAGAGAAAGCGGTAGAAATGCCGAAGAATTTACCGATTGGCGATAAGAATGTTAATTCGACGGCTACGGCAAATTCTAAAGCGACAACTACGGGTCAACCTGGCACAAATGGTATTCAAGGTGGTTCTGGTGCCAATACAGATGAACATAATGCCTATCGTGCGGCTATTCGACGTGAAATTGAGCGGCATAAACGCTATCCAGCACGCGCAAAAATGATGCGTAAACAAGGTATTGTTAACGTCAGTTTTAGTGTTGGAGGAGATGGTTCTCTGTCTGGAGAGCGTGTCACTAAATCTTCTGGTGATGAAAGCTTAGATAATGCAGCACTTGAGGCTGTAAGAAGTGCGAGACCTGTCGGTCCAAAACCTGCTGGATTTGCGTCTTCAGTAAGCGTACCAATTAGTTTCACCATTCAATAAATAAAAAGGCGAACATGATGTTCGCCTTTCTTTTTGCTAATTTTAATTAGCCCATACCGTATTTTTTCAATTTCTTACGCAATGTACCACGGTTGATACCGAGCATATTAGCTGCGCGGGTTTGGTTACCGCGGGTGTATTGCATAATCATATCTAACATCGGGTGTTCAACTTCCGCTAATACTAATTCGTAAAGATCATTCACATCTTGACCATCTAATTGTGATAAGTAATTGCGTAAAGCTTGTTTTACAGAATCACGTAATGGTTTGTTTGTTACTTGTGATTGAGAGTTTAAAACTGAAACGGTTAACGCTTCAGACGGACTACGTTGTTGTTCTAACATTTTTCTTTATCCAAAATTGAATTTAAAAAATCTTCCAGCACAATTAACTGCTCTTTCGGTTCATTAATTGCGTTAAAAGTCTGTCTAAAAACGGAATCGGGTTGAATTCCCTGTAAATACCAAGCCACATGTTTGCGGGCTATTCGATAGCCTTTTTGCTCACCATAGAACTGATGAAGTTCTTGAATATGACGCAAAATATGACCGCACTTTTCACGCAAACTCGGTGCTTGAATTATCGTATCATGTTCCACTAAAGCCTCAACGGCTTGAAAAAGCCATGGATTGCCTAGTGCGGCACGACCGATCATTATTGCATCGGCACCTGTGTACTCAAGTACCTTTTTTGCTTTCAAGTCAGAATCAATATCACCATTCGCAATGACTGGAATTGAAATTGATTGTTTCACTGCTCGAATATTATCGTATTCCGCTTCACCTTCAAATAAGCATTCTTTCGTCCGCCCGTGAATGGTTAAAGCCTGAATACCAGATTGTTCTGCAATTTTGCCGATTTGCACACAGTTTCGATTTGCTTTATCCCAACCAGTGCGAATTTTTAACGTCACAGGCACATCAACGGCATTCACGACTTCTTTTAAAATTTTCTCCACTAAATCGGGAAATTGAAGCAGTGCAGAGCCCGCCAACTTTCGATTTACTTTCTTTGCGGGACAGCCCATATTGATGTCGATAATTTCAGCACCATAGGCTACATTAATTGCTGCAGCTTGGGCCATTTCTAAAGGATCAGAACCTGCGATTTGCACCGCATTTAATCCTAGCTCTTCACTATGTGCTAAACGAAGTTTCGATTTCTCTGTATGCCAAACTTGTGGATTAGTGGACATCATCTCTGAAAACGTTAATCCCGCGCCGTAATGGGCACATAAACGTCGAAAAGGTTGATCCGTAATACCTGCCATGGGCGCCAATAAAATACGATTTTTTAATTCATAAGAACCAATTCGCATTTTATGTTATCCCCAATTACAAGTCCTAATCTCTAGCAAGTCAGACAACAGCAGTCACCGACAAGGGGTGCTATATTACGCATTTTTCTTTTTTTTTGCAAAGGAAAATTTGTTCAAAAAATGCACTTTTTTTAATTGACAAAAAGAAATTAAGCCGATTTTAATTTACCTGTAATACGGCACCATTCCTCTTTCACCGCCACAGGATCTAAATCAAAGGATTGCGCATAAGCATCGCATACCGATTGTGCTTGGGTTTCTAAAATGCCCGATAATCCTAAATCCCCGCCCTTTTTCACTAATTGGGAGATAATTGGGTAAAGTTCTTTTAATGGACCCGCAAGAATATTCGCCACAACGACATCAGCTTTTAAATCTGCAGGTTTATCATCGGATAAGAAAAGCTGAAGACGATCTGCCACCCCATTCTGTTCCGCATTATTTCGACTGGCGAGAATTGCTTGTGGATCGATATCAATACCGATCGCATTTTTTGCACCTAACTTAAGGGCTGCTATGGCAAGAATTCCTGAGCCACAGCCAAAATCGATGACAGTTTTGCCTGTTAAATCCAAACCATCTAACCACTCTAAACAAAGTGCGGTTGTAGGGTGGGTACCTGTCCCGAAAGCTAAACCAGGATCAAGCATCACATTCACCGCATTTTTATCCGGCACTTCGCGCCAGCTTGGGCAAATCCATAAACGTTGACCAAATTGCATTGGGTGGAAGTTATCCATCCATTCACGTTCCCAGTCTTTATCCTCGATTTGCTCGATTTTGTAAGCGGTATTTTCATCTAAATGATGGGCTTGTTTAAGCAGGCTCACTATTTCATTCATATCGGTTTCTGCATCAAACAATGCAATCACATCGGTGTTTCCCCACAAACGCGTTTCGCCCGGAAGGGGTTCAAAAATCGGCGTATCTTGGCTATCCATAAAAGTGACCGAAACTGAGCCAATTTCTTCTAAAAAGTCGCTAATTTTCTCGGCTTTTTCATTTGTACTATTTAAGCGAATTTGAATCCACGCCATCTTCTTTTCCTTTTAATTAATTTCTTTATGTAACCATTTCGGTAATAAACTTACGCCTAGGGCTGAAACCACAATAATGATAATCCCAAGCGCTGAAACAAGTGAAACCTCTTCGTTGAGTAATAATACTGCCAAAAAGACACCAAAAATCGGCTCAAGTGCGGTCAAAATTCCCGAGATTTTTGCATCCACCGAATTTAAGCCTTTATTCCATAACCAAAAGGCAAACCAACTGCATGCTACACCGAGATAAATCAAACCGAAGAAACCAAGCCAGTTAAAGTGGATATCCCAGTTTTCAGTCATCAATAAAGTAAATGGCAGCATGGTGATGGTTGCTAACACAATCGAAATTGATGTATAGGCTTGTGCTGAAATCGTTGCCACCACTTTTTGTGTCCAACGTAAGCAACAAGCAAACACAATACTTGCAGCAACGACTAATGAACAGCCCAATAAGCTAATTTCACTTGAGCCTTCATTGCCCTGCCCACCTAGAATTAAAATGCCCACGCCTAAAAAGGCAAAAGCCCCACATAACCAATGATACCATTTCGCACGATCTTGAAAGAAAAAATGCCCAATAAAAATCACACATAATGGCTCTAATCCAATCATGGTCGTTGCGCTCGCCGCGCTCGTATATTTTAAGCCAATAAATTGCAGCAAAAAGGTCGCGGTATAATTAAAAAAACCTAACCACCAAAGCTGTTTTCGCATCGGTTTTGACACACCTTTCCAACGACGAAAAAAGAGTGGCATCACAATAATCGCCGCCATTAATAAACGGGCTTGGATCATCAAAATGGTATCCATCATTGTAAAGGTGTATTTCGCGGCTACAAAGGCACTACTCCAAATAAACAATGCTAGGATCTGGTAAATCATAAAGTGCGGTCCATTTTTACTGTTTTTTTGGCGCCGAATTGATTGCCTAAGATGAACGCAATCAAACCAAATACAAGTGCAGGCACAATCGCATTAAAACCAAATAGTTTGATACCAAATTGAGTCAGCAGCACATAACTGCTTAATCCCACCACCATCGAGCTTATTGCCCCTGCTGCATTTGCTTTATCCCAATAAATGCCTAATACAATGACCCAAAGGAATGCCGCTTCTAATCCCCCGAAAGCAAATAGATTCAACCAAATAATCATATCAGGTGGATTAAGTGCTGCGAGAATTAACAACGCCGATAAAACAAGTGTGATGAGTGATGAAATACGGCTAATTCGTTTTTCATTCTTCGCTGCTTCTGGTTTGCTCGCAAGATATAAGTCTTTCACAAAAATTGAAGAGGATTGAATAAGTTGCGCATCGACTGTGGACATAATCGCTGACATCGGTGCGGCTAAGAAAATCCCTGCAACAATAGGAGGAAGCACTTCCAACATTAAGGTTGGAATGACTTTATCTGACACCGTTAAATCTGGCACAACGGCACGTCCTAAAGCACCCGCCAAATGCATGCCAAACATAATGACTGAAAGGACAATCGTACCAATGAGCATGCCTCGATGTAAGGCTTTACTATCTTTGAAAGCCATGCAACGCACGGCTGTATGCGGTAAACCAACCACACCGAAACAGACTAGGATCCAAAATGATGCCATAAATTGAAAATCAAGCATCTCATTCGGGCCATAAGGACTCACTAAACTCGGATCAATTTCAGTTAATTTATTGACCGCACTTTCTACCCCACCGAGATGGTAAATAACGCCCACTAATAGCACGATTGTACCCAAAATCATGACCGTACCTTGAATCGTATCGGTTAATACGACGGCTCGGAAACCACCAATAAACGTATAAATGCCAACCGTTAAAGCAAAAATAAGCAAGGCGTGAGTATAAGGAATCCCTATCGTCGTTTCGAGTAATCTCGCCCCACCAATAAATTGCACAACCATAGCAGCAAAGAAGGCAAGCAACAATGCTAGACTGGAAATCCAAACGAGATATTTATTTTTATAACGATAGAGAAATAAATCATTGATAGTAAGCGCATTGGTCTCGCGAGAAAGTAATGCAAACTTTTTGCCCAATGCACCTAAGGCTAACCACACAGCCGGCACTTGGATCATGGCGAGTAATACCCAACCTAGCCCATATTTATAAGCTGCCCCTGGTCCACCAACAAAAGAACTAGCACTGGCATAAGTAGAAGCGGTGGTCATCGCAAGGACAAAGCCGGTCATGGAGCGATTTCCCACATAATATTCCGTAAGGAAATCACCTTTACTGCGTTTTACATATGCAAATAATGCCGCACCAAATATAAAGACTAAATAGATAGCTAATGGGAGAATAATACCTAAATTCATTATTTATTCTCCTTTGACTCAACATCTAGCGGGATATCTAAAAAGACAATTTTGACAATCCAATACCCAATGACGACAAACAAAATAGGTAAATAAATACAGGATAATTCAAACCACAACGGAAAACCTATCGGTCCAGGCGAGTCTTTGGGTAAATAAGCACAAACACACCATCCAATTACATAAAGAATGGTTAACCCTAATACCCAGCGCGCCTCCTTGGCTGCTTGTTTATACCGCTGTGATAAATCCATTATGAACTCCCGCTAGAATGTTTTACCCATTTCAAGAAAAATACGATTTTTGTCGTAGCTATAAAATGGGTGATTACTTGAAACTCGTTGATAAGACCACGTAATTTTAGGCGTGATGCCCCAGAAGTAAAGATCTCGATGCCATAATGTTACAGCCGATTGGTATTCATTATTTTTTTGACGAATATTAAATAAATCAGCACCTTTATAAGTTCTACGTGCATAGGCAAGGGAAATTCGGGTTGAAATACCCCACCCCCACTCTTGCCCCCAACCTAAACGGAGGTTTTTACGTTGATAAGCATTGTCTTTATCTCGTGAATTTTCACGATTATAATCAGCGCCTACAAACCAAAATTGACCACTCTTAGGAAAATAAGATAACGTATTCGACCAAAGATAGTTATTGCCATTCAAATGTTTACGAGTGTTATAACGCTGTTCACCATATTCAAGTGCGGTTGAAATTTGCCACTTTTCATTCAGCCAATAGGTTAAATCTAAACGAGCACCGGAATTTTTCGAATACTGCTTCATTGACTCGCTACCCGAGGAGCCACCTGCATACCATCGTCTTTCGGTAAATGGCATCAATGACATCTCAAACCGTGCTGTTTGATAACCTAATCCCGCACCGACTCTACCATTAAATTCATTATATTTTTTATTATCCCAGTAATATTTCCCACTTCCCTCGATGGAAAATTTAGTGAAATAATTATGGGGTAATGACCATTTTTTCTCTGCTTCTGCAAAATAAGAAAAACCTGTTGCACTTTCACGCTCCCAGGCATTCCAATTTCCAATGTGAGTGCCAGGTTTTGGTGCATTGTTAATATTACTTTCGTTTAAGAAACTCAGACCACCTTGAAACTTCCACTGATCTCTGCGATTAAGTGCAGAAAGATATTGGTCGATCATGACGATAGACTCGGGTGAAACTTGTTCAGCTCTCAGTTTTTGGAATTGATCTTTGGCCGCCTCATTATCATTATTTAAAAAGAGTGCTTGTGCTAACTGATAACGTAACGGCAGGATGGTCGAATCTTGAGAAAATAGCGTACGATAACGAGTTACCGCCTCCGAAAAACGCCCCTCTTCGCGAGCATTAATCGACTTTGCCCACTCAAGTAAAAATGGATCTTGTTTAGGCAAATTTTGATACAACGGCAATAATAGTTGAACGGCTTCACCGTTATTTTGCAACACTGCAGGAATCAATCCGCGTACAATCAAATCAGGATGTTTTGCCAATTCTTCTTTCGTCATAGAAAGTGTATGTTTATCGTTACGTTTTTCTGAAATTTGTGGTTTTTGAGTGGATAGATCTGGTTTTGCAAGCTCAAGCTGATCATCAAACCGTTCATCCCGAGGTTGAGGAGACTTCTCGGCAGCAGAAGAGAATGGACTCAGCAACAATGAGGAGCTTAAAAATAAAACAAGTTTAGATTGTGAAGTCATTTTTATTCCTATAAAGAAAAATAAAGCAAGCCAAAGGCTTGCTTTAAAATTTACAAAAATTTTCTAATTTTTTCTAGCACCAAAAACACCAAATTTATCATTTCCTTGATAAGTTCCGGCTACTTCATCTGCATCTTTTCCATAGAAGCCACCTTCAACCTGAACACCTTGGTTATTTGTTCCACTAAATTGATTGCCTTGAATTTTAGCAGATAAAGAAACATCATCGAAATGTAGATGAGGAGGAAGAGCTCCCCCTGCAATCTCATTTGATACAAGAACGTCCTTATAGCCTGTTT
>NZ_CALJRX010000113.1 GCF_937976265.1 uncultured Haemophilus sp. | reverse complement strand
TATTAAATTTAATATCATATTATCATTGCATTTGTATCAATTTGAATTTTTTAGAATTTCAATATGAAATCCCTCATTTACTACGCCCATTCCGCCCAAGATAAATTCGGCAATCTCTTGCCTTACGAACATTGGCAAACCTTGCAAAGCCATTTGGTCAATGTTGGGGAAATAGCGGCGGAGTTTGCTCGGGTATTCGGGGCGCAGGAAATTGCCTACCAGACGGGACAACTTCACGATTTAGGGAAATATTCAGAACTCTTTAATCAGCGATTGCATGGTGGCCCATCAGTCGATCATGCTACTGCCGGAGCCAAAGTTGCCATCGAGCGTTGGGGAAATGTTATCGGTAAGCTGATGGCGTTTTGCATTGCGGGGCATCATGCCGGGCTGGCAAATGGAAATGGCGAAGGCGATAACCGCCGCACGTTAAAACAGCGTTTGGCGTTGCAGTTCGGCGCAGATATTCCCACCCTCGATAACCTATGGCAACAAGAAATCAAGCTCCCTCAAAAACTGTCCGCACCGCCACTCAAAGCTGACGCACATCATCCTTTTTTCTCCTACGCCTTCTTCACCCGAATGCTCTATTCCTGCTTGGTGGATGCCGATTATCTCGACACCGAAGCCTTTTATTCAAACCTAGAAAACAAAGCCGTCGAGCGCGGCGGTTATCCCGATTTAAACGCCTTACAACACAATTTCAATCAATTTATCAACAAGTTCAGACGACGTATCACCCAAGCCTCAGAGCAAACTGAAGCCGAAAAACGCAATGCCGCTTTAAATCGCCTGCGCAGTGAAATTCTCGATCATGCCGTGGAACAAGCGGCACAACCGCAAGGGCTGTTCACGCTCACGGTACCTACCGGCGGAGGCAAAACTTTTACTTCTATGGCATTCGCATTGGAACACACCAAACAGCACGGTATGCGACGTGTGATTTACGTCATCCCGTTCACCAGCATCATCGAACAAAATGCCGCCGAATTCCGCAAAGCCTTTGGCGAATTGGGCGAACAAGCCGTGTTGGAACACCACAGCACCT
>NZ_CALJRX010000112.1 GCF_937976265.1 uncultured Haemophilus sp. | reverse complement strand
AAATGAAACGGGTGTCGTGATGATCGGCCCGAATTGCCCAGGTGTGATTACACCAGATGAATGTAAGATTGGGATTATGCCGGGCAATATCCATAAAAAAGGCAGAGTAGGGATTGTTTCTCGTTCAGGTACTTTGACCTATGAAGCAGTGCAACAGACAACAGATGAAGGTTTTGGTCAATCTACTTGCGTCGGGATCGGCGGCGATCCTATTCCGGGATCGAATTTCATCGATATTTTAAAACGTTTCCAACAAGATCCCGAAACGGAAGCCATTGTCATGATCGGCGAAATCGGCGGTTCGGCAGAAGAAGAAGCGGCAGCGTTTATTAAATCTCATGTGACAAAACCTGTGGTGGCTTACATCGCAGGTGTGACGGCACCAAAAGGTAAGCGTATGGGACACGCAGGCGCGATTATCAGCGGTGGAAAAGGAACGGCAGAAGATAAAATTGCTGCACTTGAAGCTGCTGGCGTGAAAACAGTGAGAAGTCTTGCTGAAATCGGTTCAGCCCTCCGTGAATTATTGAAATAAAATAATTAAAAAATGGACCGCACTTTGGATGAATTTCAAAGTGCGGTCGTTTTTTATAACAAATTCTTATAACCTGCATCTAAATCGGTGTATAATCTCGTCAGTTTTTTAAGGACAAAATTATGAGCCAATTTTTCTATATCCACCCTGAAAACCCGCAAGCACGTTTGATTAATCAAGCGGTAGAAATTTTGCGTCAAGGTGGTGTCATTGTGTACCCGACAGATTCGGGCTATGCCTTAGGTTGTATGATAGGCGATAAACATGCGATGGATCGTATTGTTGCAATTCGTAAGTTGCCGGAAGGGCATAATTTTACGTTGGTATGTAGCGATTTATCCGAGCTTTCAACCTATGCAACGGTCAGTAATGTGGCTTATCGCTTAATTAAAAACAATACACCGGGACGTTATACCTTTATTTTGACGGCAACGAAAGAGCTTCCTCGTCGATTAATGACCTCAAAGCGCAAAACCATTGGCTTGCGTGTGCCAGATAACCAAATCGCTTTGGATTTATTGAAGGCATTAGGTGAGCCGATTCTATCTTGCTCACTGATGTTGCCTGATAATGAACATATGACTTATTCCGATCCAGAAGAGATTCGTGAATGTTTAGAACGTCAAGTGGATTTAATTATTCATGGTGGCTATTTAGGTCAAGAGCCAACAACGGTGGTAGATTTAACGGAAGAATCGCCAGTGATTTTACGTGAAGGAAGCGGTAGTACCGCTCCTTTCATTTAACTTATTTTAGACGCTTGGGAAAGCGACAAAGGAAAACAGATGAAACCTATTCAAAAACCAGTCAGACAAGAACGTGAAAAACAAGCGGGAAAACAACCGCACTTTGAGCGTAAAGATCGTAAAAGTGCGGTCAATTCTGACATCAAATCCCCCTCTAAAGCTAAGGTGGCTAAACCATCTCGCCAATCTACTGTAGAAGGTGAAAAATTACAGAAAGTGCTTGCGCGTGCAGGACAAGGCTCTCGTCGTGAAATTGAAGCGATGATTGCTGAAAATCGTGTGAGTGTCGATGGCAAAATGGCAACCCTTGGCGATCGTATCGATGTACATTCTGGTGTAAAAGTGCGTATTGATGGTCGTATCATCAATCTTCAACAAGCACAAAAAGAAGTGTGTCGTGTGTTGATGTATTACAAACCTGAAGGCGAACTTTGTACTCGTAGTGATCCTGAAGGTCGTCCGACCGTATTCGATCGTTTACCACGCTTAAATGGCGCAAGATGGATTGCAGTCGGTCGTTTAGATATTAATACTTCGGGCTTATTACTTTTCACAACAGATGGCGAATTAGCGAACCGTTTAATGCACCCAAGCCGTGAAGTTGAGCGTGAGTATTCTGTGCGTGTATTTGGTCAAGTGGACGATGCCATGTTAGCGCGTTTACGTAAAGGTGTACAGTTGGAAGATGGTCCAGCCAATTTCAAAGAAATCAAATTTGCGGGCGGTGTTGGGATTAACCAATGGTATGACGTGACTTTAATGGAAGGTCGTAACCGTGAAGTGCGACGTTTATGGGAATCACAAGGTATTCAAGTGAGTCGCTTAATTCGTATTCGTTACGGCAACATTAAGCTAATGAAAGGCTTACCGCGTGGTGGCTGGGAAGAAATGGATCTGGAAAACGTCAACTATCTACGTGAGTTAGTGGGCTTGCCACCAGAAACCGAAACCAAATTAGACGTAACCAAACCTCGTCGCCGACCAAAATCAGGTCAAATTCGTAAAGCAGTAAAACGTTATACTGAGTTAAGTAAACGCTATAAAAAATAGGTGGTATTCGCGATGAAAATGCAGCAACTCCGCTACATTGTTGAAATAGTAAACCAAAATTTAAATGTGACTGAAGCCGCGAATGCGCTTTATACCTCTCAACCCGGTATCAGTAAACAAGTTCGCTTGTTAGAAGATGAATTAGGTTTAGAGATTTTTGAGCGTAATGGTAAACACATTAAATCCATTACCCCTGCGGGTAAAAAGATTGTCGCGATTGCTCGTGAACTGTTAGTGAAAGCGCAAAGTATTAAATCGGTTGCCAATGAATATACTTGTCCAAATCATGGTGTGTTACGCATTGCGACAACTAATACACAAGCACGGTATATGTTACCGGCTGTGGTGGAACGTTTCTCTAAACAATATCCAGATGTAAGTTTGCATATTCATCAAGGTTCACCGACTCAAATTCACGATGCGTTGATTTCTGGCGAAGTGGATTTAGCGATCACAACAGAAGCGCCATATCTTTTTGATGACTTGATTCAACTGCCTTGCTATTTGTGGAATCGTTCGGTGATTGTTAAACCTGACCATCCTTTGGCAAAAGTGAAAAATCTTACTGTTGAGGAGTTGGGGAAATATCCGCTAGTCACTTATACTTTCGGTTTTACCGGTGTGTCCGATTTGGATTATGCGTTTAACCGAGCAGGGATTCTGCCGAATATTGTGTTTACCGCAACGGATGCTGACGTGATTAAAACTTATGTGCGTTTAGGATTAGGCGTGGGCATTATGGCATCTATGGCGCATACGCCAGCTGATACGGATTTAGTGGCGATTGATGCAGGGCATTTGTTCCGTGCGAGTATGACACAAATTGCGTTTAAACACAGCACTTTCTTACGCAACTATATGTATGACTTTATTGAATTTTTCTCACCACACTTAACGCGCCCAATGGTTGAAAAAGCCGAGAAATTGCGTGATAACAGCGCGGTGAAGAAATTGTTTGATAATGTTGAATTAGAAGTGAAATAAGCATAGAAAAATATAAAAGAGCGGTCAGAATTTAATGTGAATTCTGACCGTTTCTTTTTTTACAATAAAAACAAATGAGGCACTAAGTTCATGACGATAACCGTTGCGATAGAAAGCAATAATCGTGATGAGCCAAAGATAAAACCTCGGTTGGTACCGTTATCAAATTTTACTAATAAATTTGCCATAGCAGTTAAAGCATAGACTTCAATCACCGTAAAGATGACCAAGTAAATATAAGCAGAAACCAGAGAAATATATTTCAACGTAATAAACCAAGGCAAGATAATGCCAACTGCCAGGATTGGTGCCACCCATAAGGTTTGTTTAATCGTTAAATTAATTTTTCGAGAAAAATAACTTTGTAATGAGACTGTCAGTAAACCATTCACAAAAAGTGCAATGGGAGAGTGTTCCGGCATGCCTAATTTGTTATCAAAAAGAAACGGGAAGATCACAAAGAATGATGTTGCAATGGAAAGAGGAATAAATAACATCAAATGCACCAATAAAAATTCTTTGGTGATGATTTCTTTAATTTGAGCAAAGCGAAATTTCACTAAGGTTTGCAAGGTTTGGATTTGATAAAACGGTTTGACCATTAAGGCAAAGAGAACTGCTTCCATCGCAAAGCAGACCCAAATCAACCATTCAATGTGATTGTATTTGATAAAGGGAATCACCAACAAAGGTGCAAACATAGACGACATGGAGGTGACTTTTAAATATTTTCCCTGCAATCGAGTTTTCTCTTTGTATTCTTCGCCTGCGAGTACAAGTAGGCAGGCTTTCGCATTGGTACCAAACAAACAGCTGCCTAAGCCAAAACAGGTGGTGGCAATTAAAAGCAGAATATAATTGTCTGCAGAGAGAAAGAAAATATAGGCAATCACATCTAAAAAGCAGCCGAGCAACATCATCTTGGCCAGTCCAAAACGATCGCCCCAAATACCCGCAAAAATGGCTAATGCTTGGTTGCAGAAGAAAAGCAACGAGAGTGAAAAGGCAATTTCACTGTTACTTAAGCCTTTTCCTTGTAAATAGATGAAAAATACCGTTTGCATGGAAAAGAATGCAAGGGTAGAAAAGAAACGACGAGTCAGTAAAAGTTTTTGTAAATTCATTGTGTTATTAAAAAAAGAAAAGCACGCGTTAAGAACGCGCGCCAGTAATGGGTTAAGTGCGGTCAAAATTCACGACGATTTTTAACCGCACTTGAGATTAAAAAGAATCGTGATATTTCACTAAATCTTCGCGGCTAATGGCAAATACACCTAGACCGCCATTTTTTAGTTCAACCCATTCAAATGGCACATCTGGATATTGTTCAATGAGACTTACCATGCTGTTGCCCACTTCGCAAACAAGTATGCCATTTGGTGCTAAATAATCTGGTGCTTGTTTTAAAATTTGTTTTGTAATTTCTAAACCATCAACACCCGAACCTAAGGCTAATTCAGGTTCATAATGGAATTCTTCCGGCATATCTGCCAAATCTTCTTCATCCACATAAGGCGGATTGGTGACGATTAAATCATATTGTTGACCGAAGAGATTTTGGAATAAATCTGATTGAATCGGGAAAACACGGTGTTCTAATTGGTGGCGAGCAATATTGATTTCCGCCACATTTAACGCATCCACAGAAAGATCGACTGCATCCACTTCAGCCTCAGGAAAGGCTTCAGCCGTCGCGATTGCGATACAACCACTGCCGGTACAAAGATCTAAAATACGTTTTGGTTCAGATTTTAAAAGCGGAGCAAATTTATCTTGGATTAATGCACTAATTGGCGAGCGTGGAATAATTGTGCGTTCATCTACATAAAATTCTAATCCGCAGAACCACGCACTATTCGTTAAATAAGCGACAGGCACACGTTGCTCAATACGGCTTAAGACTAATTGTACTAAAGTCTCTTTTTCAGAATGAGTAAGTTTGCTACTAAATAAATCTTGCGGTAAATCGAGCGGTAATTGAAGTCCAGCTAGGACTAATTGAAGACTTTCATCCCACGCATTGTCATGGCCTTGCCCGTAGTAAATATCAGAACGATTGAATGTGCTGTATGTCCAGCGTAAAAAATCTTGAATGGTCGTTAATTCACTTGCCACATTATCTTCTAAAATTGTCGCAACAAGTTCTTGATTGTGTAAGGTTTCCATTTTGTGCCTCAATAAAAAATTTGGCTAGTTATACCATAGAATAGATGTGCTATCATTAAGCAAAATAACAAATTGAGAAAAATAATGACAGAACAAGATGATTTCGATCTTTTTCGGGCGGAAACAAAAGGGATCAAACCCATCAAGCAAGATACCTTTGTGGCACCGCGTCAAAAGAGCGGTCAAAAAAAATCCCATTTACGTGATATTCGAGAAAAAGAAGATACGCTTTTCTATTTTTCCGATGAATATGAACCCTTGCTAAATGAACATGATGGTGTCATCAAATATTTACGCGAAGGGGAAGATAGCCATTTATTGAAACAACTTCGTCGTGGCGATTTTTCACCCGAATTATTTTTGGATTTACATGGTTTAACCCGTGAGCAAGCCAAAATGGAATTGGCAGCACTGCTGTTAGCTTGTGAAGATGAGCATGTTTATTGCGCGAGCATCATGACGGGTTATGGAACCTTCACGTTGAAAAAACAAATTCCACGTTGGTTAGTTCAGCACCCTAAAGTACGTGCGTTACACCAGGCACCAAAAGAATGGGGCGGAGAAGCGGCGATACTGATTTTAGTGGATGTATAAAGAAAAATAGCGGTCGAAATTGACCGCTCTTTTTTTACATTTTTTCGATTGTCTTAATGCCTAATAACTCTAGACCTTGTTTTAAGGTTTTCTCTGTAAGAGAAGCGAGTTTTAAACGGCTTAATTTTACGTTTTCATCTTCTGCATTTAAGATTGGGCAGTGTTCATAGAATGAGGAGAATACACCTGCTAATTCATATAAATAAGCACAGAGGACATGCGGTGTACCTTCTTTGCCCACCGTTTGAACAGCTTCTTCAAATTGAAGTAATTTGATGGCTAATGCACGTTCTTTTTCATCAGAAAGCTGAATTTTAGCTTCTGCAAGTGCGGTTGGATTTACATCTGCTTTATTGAAGATAGAACGAATACGCGTGTAAGCATATTGCATATAAGGCGCAGTATTACCTTCAAAGCTGAGCATGTTGTCCCAATCGAATACATAGTCAGTCGTGCGGTTTTTAGAAAGATCCGCATATTTCACCGAGCCAATACCTACCGCTTCAATAACCGCTGTTTTTTCATCGTCAGATAAATTGGTATTTTTCTCGTTGATTAATACAGTTGCACGCTCAATCGCTTCATCTAATAAATCTGCTAATTTTACGGTACCACCAGTACGAGTTTTGAATGGTTTACCATCTTTACCTAACATCATGCCAAAGTTTTTATGTTCAAGTGAGAAGCTATCCGGTACATAACCTGCTTTACGCGTAATTAACCAAGCTTGTTGCATGTGTTGGCTTTGACGAGTATCAGAGAACACTAATGCACGATCTGCTTTTAAGGTTTCATAACGATATTTCGCTGCAGCGATATCAGTAGTAGTATAAAGGAAACCACCATCTTTTTTCTGAACGATAACGCCCATTGCTTCGCCTTCTTTATTCTTGAATTCATCAAGATAAACCACTAACGCACCATCATCTTCAACGGCTAAACCTTGTTTTTTCAGATCTTCAACGATAGCAGGTAACATCGGATTGTAAAGGCTTTCACCCATTACATCTTTTTCGGTTAACGTTACATTTAAGCGATCATAGTTGCGTTGGTTTTGTTGCATGGTGATATCAACTAATTTTTTCCACATCGTGCGGCAATATTCATCTCCACCTTGCAATTTCACCACATAGTTACGCGCTTTTTCAGCGAACGCTTCATCTTCATCATAGTGTTTTTTTGCTTCGCGATAGAATGCTTCCAGATCTTGAAGTTCCATTTCGCTCGCGTGTTCATTTTCCATTTTTTCAAGATAAGCAATGAGCATACCAAATTGCGTCCCCCAGTCACCCACGTGGTTCGCACGAATAACGTTGTGACCTAAAAATTCAAGGGTACGAACAACAGCATCGCCGATAATGGTAGAACGTAAGTGACCTACGTGCATTTCTTTCGCAACGTTTGGTGAAGAATAATCAATCACGATAGTTTGTTTTTCATTTGCACTTACACCAAGATTTTGATCTTTTAATGCGGCAGAAACATTATTCGCTAACCAAGTTGGATTTAAGAAAATATTGATAAAACCTGGGCCGGCAATTTCAGTTTTTTCAGCGACATCAGAAAGATCGGCATGATCTAAAACTTTTTGTGCAAATTCACGTGGATTTAATCCTAGTTTTTTAGCTGCAGCCATGATGCCGTTTGCTTGGTAGTCACCAAATTGGGGTTTACCGGATTGACGAATAAGCGCATCACATTGTTCATCTGCGCCAGCAGCAATCATCGCTTGTTTAATTTTATCGGATAAAATAGATTGAATATTCACGGTTTTTCCTAATCTTGAAATTGAATAATGAAAATAATCGGCTATGATACCGTTGTTTATAGATTTCTCAAAGTAAGAGCAGGAGAAAATGTCAAATTTAATGGAAAAATCGACCGCACTTTATCAAGAATTACCTTTATTTCAGGAAAAAATTCAGCAATTAGCCGCCGTTATGAAAGTGAATTTGAATGATTTCCAAATTGATCATTTAGCTTTAAGAGCAAATAGTGAAGAAAAAGCAAAAAATTGGCTGACAGAGTTATTAAAGTGCGGTAGAATTTTAAGCGATAATATCGTCAATGGGCGTCCTATCTATTTGATTGAATTAGATGAGCCAGTTGATTTCATTGGTCAGCCTGTCGATGTTATTGAATTACCGTTTCCTAAAAATAAACAATATCCCCAAGAAACTTGGGAACATATTGAAATTGTAATGCCGTTTTTATCTCATGAATCTGTTGAGGATTGGGTTAATCGGATTTGCAATGTATTTTTATGGAAGGAACTAACTCAATTAACCATGAAGGTGAGCGAACCTAAGGTGGAAGGGGAGCAATTGCCCAATCCATCCATTGCTGTGAGTTTTGTTGATAAAACAGAAAATCATGTTTGCATAAAGGTTCATCCTTATACAATAAAGAAAATACTCGAGGTTTAGTGTAATGAAAAAAATTACCTTAGCATTAACTGTCTTATTAAGTTTAGGTTTATCAGCTTGTTCATCTCAATCACAAAAAGATGAAAGCGCTTATAAAGGTCAAGTTATCTTCACCGAATTTCAAGGTGATGATCTAAAATTAACCGTTCGTAAAAACGACTGCTCATTCAAACAAGAAGGTGAAACCGAAGTTATCGTTCACAAATACGATTCAACTTTAGTAACTGGTGCTTGTGTGAAAGTATCTGACAACGGTCAAGGCGTGAAAAACATTTCTACTTGGTCTCCAAGAAGCCCAATCTAATTCATTTTTAGAAGGTTAGTTTTATTATGAAAAAAGTAACAGTAGCATTAGCACTTATGATGTCTATCGGCTTAACCGGTTGTGCAAACACTGATATTTTTAGCGGTGATGTTTATACAGCTGATCAAGCAAAAGAAGCTCGTTCAATTAGTTATGGTACAATCGTATCTGTTCGTCCTGTTAAAATCCAAGCAGATAACAATGGTGTAATTGGTTCAGTTGGTGGTGGTGCTTTAGGTGGTATCGCCGGTAGCACAATTGGTGGTGGTACAGGTCAAGCTATTGCAAGTGTTGTTGGTGCGATTGGTGGTGCCATTGCAGGTAGCAAAATTGAAGAGAAAATGAGCCAAGTTAATGGTGCAGAGCTTGTTATCAGAAAAGATAATAGAGAAGAGATCGTTGTGGTTCAAAAAGCGGATCCTAGCTTCAAAGCGGGTCGCCGTGTGAGAATCGTTGGTGGTTCATCATTAAATGTTTCTGTTATCAACTAACTTAAACAAGAACTAGAAAAAAGCGGGCCATTAGGTTCGCTTTTTTTATGCTTTAAATCAAAAGAAAGTGTGGTTGTTTTTTGCTTGAAAGTCAAAAATATGATAAAACTATTAACCGTTATTTCACATCGACAATAGGAAGCAAAATGTCAAATTTACAACAAATTATTGAAGCTGCATTTGAAAAACGTGCGGAAATTACCCCTAAAACAGTTGATGCACAAACTCGTGCAGCAATCGAAGAAGTGATCGAAGGATTAGATAGCGGTAAATACCGTGTTGCAGAAAAAATTGATGGTGAATGGGTTACTCACCAATGGTTGAAAAAAGCAGTATTATTATCTTTCCGTATCAATGATAACCAAATCATTGATGGAGCAGAAACAAAATACTATGACAAAGTGGCATTGAAGTTTGCTGACTATACCGAAGAGCGTTTTGCTCAAGAAGGTTTCCGTGTCGTACCTTCTGCAACCGTACGTAAAGGTGCATACATTTCTAAAAATTGTGTATTAATGCCATCTTATGTAAATATCGGTGCATATGTGGGTGAAGGTACCATGGTTGATACATGGGCAACTGTTGGTTCATGTGCGCAAATTGGTAAAAATGTTCACTTATCTGGTGGTGTAGGCATCGGTGGTGTATTAGAGCCATTACAAGCAAACCCAACCATTATCGGTGATAACTGTTTCATCGGTGCACGTTCTGAAGTCGTTGAAGGTGTGATTGTAGAAGATGGTTGTGTGATCTCTATGGGCGTATTCATTGGTCAATCAACTAAAATCTACGATCGTGAAACGGGTGAAGTGTTCTATGGCCGAGTTCCTGCTGGTTCTGTGGTTGTTTCTGGTAGCCTTCCATCAAAATGTGGTAAATACAGCTTATACTGTGCAGTAATCGTGAAAAAAGTTGATGCAAAAACTTTAGGTAAAGTGGGTATCAACGAATTATTACGTTCTATTGAAGAGTAATTAAAATACCATAAAAAAATGACCGCACTTTATATGACAAAGTGCGGTCATTTTCTTTTTTAAATTAGTGAATTATTTTTTTCTTGCTAACATTGTCGCAAATTTTAATTTAATGCGATTGCCATTTTCATCAGTTTTGTGTAATTCGCCCATATTTTCGTTGTATTCTAAGAATTCCCAATCTTTGTAGTATTCTTTTAATTCACCTTCAGAGAACGTGAATGAGAAGGCTAATGGACAAGGCACTTCAGGCGTGGACATGGCTGCGACAATTAAGTTATAACCACCTGGGTTGGTGTGTTCTTGCATATTCTTAATAATGGCTGGAATTCGCTCGCGGTTTAAGAACATAAATACCACGGTAGATAAAATAAAGTCGTAGTTTTCTTGAATATTGGCGGTGTTAATATCATAAACAGCGGTCTTAATATTCAAGTTTTCTTTGTCTTTAGTTTCGTTCAAGAAGGCAATGCTATTTTCGTTGTGATCCCAAGAGGTCACATCGTAGCCTTTTAAACTTAAATAAAGGGAATTACGACCTTGTCCGCAGCCCAAATCGAGCACTTTACAAGGTTTGATAATTTTAGCCGCATCAACCACATCACCATGTGTTGCGGTCATATTGTATTTTTTGCTGAAGTAGTCTTCTTTTTTGCAATAAAAACCAAGGGTACATTCTAAGTCATCAGAAAGAGCTTCAACTCGGTGCCAGGCTTGTGGCTCTACAAATGGAATATTGCTTTCTGGAGTAAAAATATGCTCAGCAATGACATCGCCATTTTCAGTTAGCTCATAAAACTTAAGTTTACCTTTTAGCACTGTAAGTTTGCCCCAAGTCCCCACTTTAGTATTGTGTTTTTCTTGGAACATTTTAGGTAATTTATCTTTTGTCCAAACCGGCATTTGTTTATAGCAGATAAGTTCGTTTGTCATAATGAATCCCTTTTAATTTATGTGATAAATAGCTGATTGATATAGTAGGGTATTTGATTCTATTTAGCAATAAAAAAGGCGACCAAAGTCGCCTAAATAGTAAATTATTTTACTTGCATACCCGCAGTGACACCGCTATCAGCTGAAAGTAAGAATAAATCACTTCCGCCAGTACCAGCAGAAAGAATCATCCCTTCCGATACACCAAATTTCATT
Organism: uncultured Haemophilus sp.; assembly: GCF_937976265.1. Lineage (GTDB taxonomy): Bacteria > Pseudomonadota > Gammaproteobacteria > Enterobacterales > Pasteurellaceae > Haemophilus_D. Next base: position 6,846 of record NZ_CALJRX010000112.1, on the reverse strand, counting down.
TTACGTGGTGCAAGGTTTGCAACCACAATAACAAAACGACCTTCTAATTCTTCAGGTTTGTTGTAAGCTGCTTTAATGCCAGAAAATACTTGGCGAGTGTGATCACCTAAGTCTAACTCAAAACGTAAGAGCTTATTAGATTCTGGTACCGCTTCGCATTTCAGCACTTTTGCCACACGCATATCGATTTTAGCAAAATCGTCAATGGTAATGGTGTCAGCAATTGGTTCGACATTTAAAAGTGCGGTCGGTTTTGCCGCTGTTTTTTCTGTCGCTTTGTTTGCTTCAGCGAACAGTGCTTTGGTTTCTTCCACAACAGCATCAATTTGTTTTTTCTCTAAACGCGAGAAAAGTGGTTTAAATGGAGCAAGTTGATGACCTAATAAAGGCTGAGCAATATTGTCCCATGTTAGTTCTGTTTGTAAGAACGCTTCTGCACGTTCAGCCAGTTTTGGAAGAACTGGTTTTAAGTAAGACATCAATACACGGAAAAGCTCGATACCCATTGAGCAAACCGCTTGCAATTCGGCATCTTTGCCTTCTTCTTTTGCAATGACCCAAGGCGCTTTTTCATCAATATATTTATTGGCTTTATCGGTTAATGCCATGATCTCACGAATCGCTTTATTGTACTCACGGCTTTCATAATAAGCAGCAATTTGTTCAGCTTGAGCAGTGAATTCAGCAAAAAGCGCTTCGTCCTCTAATTTATCTGCTAATCTGCCTTCAAAACGTTTAGCGATAAATCCAGCATTACGAGAAGCTAAATTGACTAATTTATTAACGATATCCGTATTGACACGTTGAACGAAATCCTCCAAATTGAAATCAAGATCTTCAATGCGATCATTTAACTTCGCTGCGTAGTAATAACGTAAACATTCCGGATCAATGTGATTTAAATAGGTGCTGGCTTGGATAAATGTACCGCGTGATTTTGACATTTTTGCGCCATCTACGGTGACATAACCGTGAGCAACCACATTGGTTGGTTTGCGGAATCCGCTCCCTTCTAACATCGCCGGCCAGAATAGGCTGTGGAAATACACGATATCTTTACCGATAAAGTGATAAAGTTCTGCATCGCTGTTTTCTCCCCAGAATTCATTAAAATCAATGCCTTCACGATCACAGAGATTTTTGAAAGAAGCCATGTAGCCGATTGGCGCATCCAACCAAACATAGAAGAATTTATCTTTTGCACCCGGAATTTCAAAACCAAAATAAGGTGCATCACGAGAGATATCCCATTGTTGTAAACCACTTTCAAACCATTCTTGCATTTTGTTTGCAATTTCAGGTTGAAGTGAGCCAGAGCGAATCCATTCTTTTAACATGCCTTCAAAAGCCGGTAAGTCAAAGAATAAATGTTCAGATTCTTTGATGATTGGTGTTGCACCTGATACAACAGAACGTGGATTAATTAAATCCATCGGGCTATAAGTAGAAGCACAAACTTCACAGTTATCGCCGTATTGATCTTCTGCTTTACATTTTGGGCAAGTCCCTTTGACGAAACGATCCGGTAAGAACATATTCTTTTCAGGATCGAATAATTGAGAAATAACTTTGGTTTTAATGAAGCCTTTAGCTTTTAACTTATTGTAAATCTCAGCGGTGATTTGTTTATTTTCTTCACTGTGAGTAGAGTGATAGTTATCAAAACTGATATTAAAACCTGCAAAATCACGGATGTGATCCGCTTTTGCTTTTGCAATTAATTCTTCTGGTGTAATGCCTAATTTATCGGCATTAAGCATAATTGGTGTGCCGTGCGCATCATCAGCACAGACAAAATAAACTTTATTGCCACGCATACGTTGGAAACGTACCCAAATATCCGCGTGAATATGTTCTAACATATGGCCTAAATGAATGGCACCATTTGCATAAGGTAATGCACAAGTGACTAAAATTTTACGAGGTTGAGTTGTCATTATTTTTCTCTTATTCTTTTTGCAAAAATTACGAGTATGTTACCCGATTAGTGTGATTTTTTCTAGTTTAGTTATACTTTTAGCTTAACATTTGATATGTAAAAAGGGTAGAATATCCCTGACAAATTTACTCTACTACCTACTACTTATTAAAGGAACATTATGGCAACTGCTTTTTCTGAAAATTTAACGGCAGAACAACAATCTCAAGTTCTGCAAGTTTTCCAACAATTTCAACACCCAACGTTACAAAAAGACTTAATCGAATTAAAGACTTTGAAGAAAGTAGAAAAAGGCGGTGACGTATTACGCATTGAATTACAATTGCCTTTTGCATGGAACACAGGCGTAGAGCAAGTGAAACAGCAGCTTTCTGATGCATTATTAAAAGTAACCGATAGTAAAGAAATCAAATGGGTGGTGAATTATCAAATCGCTACTTTAAAACGTGCGAATAATCAACCCGCTGTTAAGGGCGTGAAGAACATCATTGCGGTAACTTCAGGTAAAGGTGGGGTAGGAAAATCATCCGTTTCGGTAAATCTTGCGCTTGCTTTACAAGCTCAAGGTGCTCGTGTGGGTATTTTAGATGCCGATATTTACGGTCCATCTATTCCACATATGTTAGGTGCACCGCATCAACGCCCAACTTCACCAGATAACCAACATATTACCCCAATTAAAGCACATGGTTTATCTGCAAACTCGATCGGTTTCTTAATGGATGAAGATAATGCAACCATTTGGCGTGGTCCAATGGCAAGTAGTGCATTAAGTCAGCTTTTAAATGAAACCTTATGGGATAGCTTAGATTACTTAGTGATCGATATGCCACCGGGTACAGGTGATATCCAATTAACGCTTTCACAACAAATCCCTGTAACGGGTGCAGTTGTAGTCACAACACCACAAGACATCGCGTTATTAGATGCGGTGAAAGGTGTATCGATGTTTGAACGTGTATCTGTGCCAGTGTTAGGTATTGTGGAAAATATGTCTATGCATATTTGTAGCAATTGCGGCCATCACGAAGCGATTTTCGGTACTGGTGGTGCAGAAAAAATGGCACAAAAATACAATGTGAAAGTATTAGGTCAGTTACCGTTGAATATCCAAGTTCGTCAAGATTTGGATGCAGGTAAACCAACTGTGGTTGCAGCGCCAGACAGTGAAATTGCGAAATCTTTCTTAGATTTAGCAGAGAAAGTATCAACTGAGCTTTACTGGCAAGGTTCTGTGATTCCAAGCGAGATTTTATTCCGCGAAGTGAAATAATCACAAAAACATCATAAAAATTAACCGCACTTTAGGTCATCCAAAGTGCGGTTATTTTTTTGGCTAAATTTGCTTATTTTAAATGATCCGCATCATTCATTTTCTCAACGTGAAAACCGTTCTCATCGTCATAATGTACAACGCTAATTGAGGTATTAATGAGCGATACCGATTTATCTTCATCACGGTGATTTTGCCAGGTTGCGCCGTTTAATAAGGCAAGCAATAGACGTAGAGTATGACCATGCGACACAATAAGAATATTACCTTGATTATGAATCTTAATAATATCGTGCAATGCTTTCATGGCACGTTCGCCTAATTGCTCAAATGTTTCGCCACCATTTACTTGAGCTTTGTAATTGGCGGGATCTTTAATTAGCTGCTGGAATTCAGGATGTTCTCTTATCGTATCGACAACTTTGCCTTCCCAAGAACCAAAATATTGTTCGTTTAAACCTTGGTGATGAAAAAGAGGAATATCACGTTCGCCGATAATGTGAGAGGCGGTCGCGATAGTACGTTTTAATATGCTGGAATAAGCGGCAATAAAAGGAATGTTATTAAGTGCCATGCCTGTTTTTTTCGCACCATTAACGCCTTCTTCAGTTAAAGGGGAATCGCCATGACCTTGCATTAAACCTTCCGTATTCCAAACGGTTTTACCGTGGCGAATGAAATAAAAAGTCAGTTGTTTTTTCATTTTGCATGTCCATAAAAAAGATTAAGGAAGCCGAAACTTCCTTAATCATGATTTTAACGGGAGTAATAACCTGCCATTGAGCTATATACGGCATTTTCTGCTTGAATGATGTTGTATTTCGCATTCAAGATAGAAAGTTGAGAGCTTTTCTCGGTATTTGCCGCGGTGAGCCATTCACGTAATTCAGAAACACCAGCATTGTAACGATCACGATAGTATTTGGTGATACGTTGGTTATAGCTGTGTGTTTTTTGTAAGTTAGCAAAGGCGCTTTGTGCTTGTGTGTAGGCGAAGTAGTTGGTATCCACATCGTTCAAGGCTTTAGTAATGCTTTGCTCATAGTTTAAACGGGCGGTTTCATAATCTGCTTCAGAGATTTTCACGTTCCATTTTACGGTATTCCAGTTGAGGAATGGTAGGCTAATACCGAGTACCCCTGCGCCAACAGGATTGTGCAATGCGTTATCTACTTTGGTGCCGCTTGATGTTAAGCTACCGCCTAATGTCACTTCTGGGAACCAGCCTTTTTCGGTTGCTTTTGCATTTTTGAATGCACTGCTTAAGCGATATTGATAGCCTTTTACATCAGGACGATTTGCAATCACAGAAACCGGTACATTTAAATTTACGCCCACATTTTTCACATTAAGAATGTGTGGGAAGTTGATATTTAATGCTTCTTCCGGTTTTAAGTTCAGTAAGTTACGCAAAGTTTGTTCTGCTGTTTTACGTTGTGTTTGATAGTTAATCAAGTTGTTACGCGCGGTTAACACTGCTTGTTGTGCTTGATCTACACTTGCGCTGTCCGCAACACCTTGTGATAAACGACGTTGCATAATGCTGCTAATATCGTTGTAGTATTTAATGGTTTCTTCGGTTGTGCTGATCGCATCATTCAAGTAGGCAATTTGATAATAGGTTGTCACAACTGAGTTGATGAGTGAAAGTTTGGTGGATTCCAAATCTTCAGTGGTTGCTTTGTGTGTCCATTCAGCTGCATCTGCTGTATCCGCTAAACGTTGCCACAAATCTAACGTATAACTCACATTTAATGCACCTTGATGACTTACGGTTGAGTTGCCACCCGTTTTAACGTTTTTACTTGCAGAAGATTGGGTTGAACCGCTAAATGCCGGAATTAAATTCGCACCTGCAAGGTTTGCATTATATAAAGCACGGTTTACGGCGACAGACGCTTTGGCTAAATCTTTGTTGTTAACTAATGCTTGTTCCACCAAACGATTTAATTGTGCGTCATTATAAAGTGCCCACCAGTTTTCTTTTACATTAAATTGTTTGGTGATTTCCGCATAATTTTGGTAATCCTGCTGGCTCGCTTTATAAGAATCGCCGATATTAGCACAACCTGCTAGAGCCGTTGCCATTGCGATTGCTAAGGTTAATTTTTTCATTTTTAACATGGATTTTTCCTTTCTTTTTTATTAAAGTGCGGTCAAAAATTAGTGAGAATTTTAACCGCTCTTTTGTGTTTTACAAAGTTTCTTTATTCTCTCGCAAGGGCTGTAATTGGATCTAATTGTGCTGCGCGTTTTGCCGGCATGTAACCGAAGATCACACCAATCAGGGTAGAGAAGATTACTGCTGCAACAATTGAGCCAGTTGAGAATGCCATCGTAAAGTCAGTCATAAATACGTTAAATAGCAGACCGATTAAACCCGAAAGCAGAATACCTGTCACCCCACCGATTAAACAAATCAGCACGGCTTCAATTAAAAATTGTTGCAGAATATTAGATTGTCTTGCCCCAATCGCCATACGTACACCAATTTCTTTGGTTCGTTCGGTGACAGAAACTAACATAATATTCATTACACCGATACCACCAACGATCAATGAAATAAAGGCAATAGAAGAAATGAGCAATTTCATCGTGCCGGTTGTACTTTCAATGGTTTGTTTAATGGTATCGCTATTCATGATAAAGAAATCTTTTTTACCATGACGCATGGTGAGCAATTCAGTAATCCCTTTTTCGGCAACAGTCGTATTCACTGAATCATCCACTTTAACGGTAATCGAACCAATTTTTTTGCTACCCGAAATGCGATTCATCACGGTGGTATAAGGGGCATAGAGATTAAGTGAACTACTTGCCCCGCCCATTTGTTTATCCGATACCACGCCGATAATACGTAATGGACGTTTATTAAACATTACAATTTTGCCGATAGGATTTTCATCCGGGAAAATCGACTTTTTCGCACTTTCATCGATTAAGGCTACTTGATTGTTATCAGCAACATCTTGAGCAGAAAATAAATTACCAGATTTTAGTTTTAATCCCTCTACATCAAAATATTGTTCGCCTACACCTTTTAAACTGGTCGAGGTGAAAGTCTGGTTACCATAAATTAATGTGCCACTTGATGAGCTATTTGGCGTGACGCTTTGTACATAGCTTTGTTGGCTTAAGGCAGTGGCGTCATTAATCGTCAGATTTTGCATTTGGTCAGCACGACGATCACCAAAGCCGGTACCATTAAAGATGGTCATGGTACTTGTACCAATGCCTTTAATGTTTTCCAAGATTTTTTGTTGTGAACCATTTCCCAATGCCACGACGGAAACCACAGAAGTAATCCCGATAATAATCCCGAGCATGGTTAAAAGAGAACGCATTTTGTGAGCAATAATCGCACTCACAGACATACGAAAGGCTTCAACAAATTGATCTTTACTGAACCCAAAGTGCGGTTTAGATTTGGTTGGATTTTCGACCGCACTTTTTACTGCTTCTTTTTGCGTATCGCCAATGATTTCGCCGTCTTTAATTTCAATCACGCGATTCGCACTGGCGGCAATTTCTCGGTCGTGGGTTACCATAATAATAGTGTGACCTTCTGCGTGTAATTGACGCAGAATTTCCATCACATTTTGACCGCTTTGTGAATCCAATGCACCAGTGGGTT
>NZ_CALJRX010000111.1 GCF_937976265.1 uncultured Haemophilus sp. | reverse complement strand
TCTGAATACTCTTGCTGTATCACTTCAGCAACTTCAGCAAAACTTTCAGACGACCTATTCCATTCAACGCCCAATAATTCACACGCCATTTTCATCACGGCAAAATTATCGCGTTGTTTCTCGGTAGGATGATCGAATTCTGGCGAATATTCGGTATTGAACTGGCTTTGCCCACTTGGCGAAAAATCCAATATATCCAAAATATGCAGTTGAACAGAATCATCTTCAATTGTTACCAGCACATTGTCAGGTTTCAAATCGCCATGTGTGAAACCTAGACTGTGTAAATGTTCAATGCTTTGAATAAATTGATGGATAAGAGTCTGTTTTTGTTTATCCGATAAATCAAGTTTGCAAATATCTTGCCAAGTATGCCCGTCAATAAAATCACTTGCTGCAAAAAGGCAGCCTGATTTTTTGGCAATACCGAATTCTCGGATTTTCGGCACATAATCGGGCGACAAACTTGCCAGTTTTGCCATATTTTCCAGCCAATTCAAAACTACTCTGGCTTTTGAATTATCATTTTGTGGATCTGCATTCAGCCATGCTTTAACTAACAAACCATTGGAACGGTAAACTTCTTTCTCACTGGTTTCTACAATAAAATCATCATCTTCACGATAGGCACGGGAATGGTTGATGTCATGTGTGAACGGTTCTAATTTTGTAAAATCAAATGAAAAATGCACCGCCTGTTCAGGTTTGGTTTGATTAAATTTATCTAAAAAATCCACCGCACTTTTAAAAGGTATATCAGACAATGCCTCACGCAAAATTTCAGCATACCATGCGGTTTCATCTGCTAATTTATTTTTCATTTCATCAAGACTGACTTGTGAAATTCGCTTAGCCTGAATGATATGCCATGCTAAAACTGCCAAAGAACGTACATCATATTGGTATGGCGTGAGTTTGATGCCGTCTGAAAGTGGAAAATGAGATTTTGCCAAATCGCCGGAGACTTCCAAAATCTCACGAATGTCACCAACCGTTTCTTCAGATGAAAAATAAGCGGTAGCAAACCCTGATAGCGTAATTTTGTCATCTGCTGACAGCCAAATGCTGTGATTGCCCAAATCACGATGGGCAATACCGACTTTGTGCAACTGAGCAAATTTATCCAACAATAATTGCACTAATCCTAAACGGCGTTCCGTGCTTAAATTTTCGCCATTGTATCCGCCGACAAATTGATCAAAGCGTTTTTGTTGTGGAAACAGCTCAAATAAATCAATATGTTCCGCCGTAATTTCGCCTTTTTGCGGCGTAGATTTGTAATTCAAGCATGTGTGATACAAGTCTTTATTTTGTAATTTAATATGGTTCAATACATCGTATTCACGGCTGACTAGGCGATAACGCCCGTCAGGTGTTTGAGCTTCAGAGCGGTTGATTTTAGTGAAATCCCAACGGCGCAATAAGGCTTGGTCTTGGTGCTTTTTGTTTTCCGTTTCGGCAAGATATTCTTGATAAATATGTTTTGGGTGAGAAAAAATAGGCGTGTCTTCTGCATAATATCCGCCAATGCTGATATTTTTCGGTTTGACTGTGTTGCTACTAAAGATTTTTTTATCAAATAATTCAAAATCCTGATTTAAAGTTTTGCTATCAGGATGCGGGCGGAAACGTGCGTTGAATTGCTTTTCATCTTTTAATTGCAAAAATTCAGTTAATGTTACAACGTGCAATTTTTCATTGTCTGGCAGTTGGCTGAAATCTGCGTTGCCTGTCATCACAACTAAAAAATGGATCTGCGGACGAAAGCCTTTATTGGTAAATTGCTGTTTGAATTTATCCAATTTCTTTTCCAGCATAAATTGTTTGTTTCGTGTAATAGAAACGGGCGAACGACCCATATCTTTATCGTTCAAATACCATTTATCTTGACGGCAAATAATTGTTCCATTCCAATGTTTCAACTCAATAATCAACACATTGCAATGGGTAACAATAACCAAATCAAACTCACCTTCTTTACGTTCTTCCACATCAGCAAAACGAAAGCCTGAGTATCCTTTCCAAGGGAAAATGGATTTCAGAGATTTTAATGTGTCAAATCCCTGTCCTTTTACTTTCTTGTTATTTTCAGAAGCTTGAAAAGCCTGTTTGATTTTTTCAATGGCCTCAACCTCATGTTGAGTTAAACCGCCGCCCCAATCTTGTACTTCCATCATATTGACCTTTTTCTTATAGGTAAGTAATCAAATTAAAAAAACATTCTGTCATTCTACCGAATTTTTATACTTTAACGGCATTCAAGTTGAAAATTGGATCTCATTACGATATACCCAGAATGTGCTTACTACACTAAGTAACAAATGGTATGAGGGTTCTCAATTATGGTCAATCTACAATCATGGTAAAAACGGCTGCCTAGGC
>NZ_CALJRX010000110.1 GCF_937976265.1 uncultured Haemophilus sp. | reverse complement strand
ACGCTAAGCGTAATTTAGGAGCGAGATTATAGTGATTAATCTCGCTCTTGTAAAGCCTATTGTAGAAAAAATCTGCAGATTTTAACCGCACTTTCCTATTATTTTCTTACAGCAATCGCTTCGATTTCTAAGCCAACATCTTTTGGTAAGCGAGCCACTTCTACGCAAGAACGAGCTGGGAAATTCGGGTGATTATTTTCTTTGAAGAATTTCTCATACTCTGCATTTACTGCGGCAAAATCATTCAGATCTTTCACAAACACCGTGGTTTTCACAATATCACCCACTTTCAAACCAGCCTGTTCAATAATCGCTTTCACGTTTTCTAACGATTGACGCGCCTGAGCCACAATATCTTTTGGCACCTCACCCGTTGCTGGGTTAACAGGAATTTGACCTGATGTTAAAACTAAATTTCCTAAATCTACCGCTTGAACATAAGGGCCGATTGCTGCTGGGGCTTTTTCTGTATGAATGATTTTAGTCATGATATTCTCCTTTAATCTTGACGTATAAATACGCTTGCTATCCTAACATATAAGTGACTTTATCGCTTATACGAGTATTCTTAATCAATCTCTTTTAATACATCATCAGATAATTCTTTCTGTGAGCTTTCTTTTACTTTGCCATCATTTACTTTAAATTCTAAATTCTGATAATAAGCTTCGCGGAAAGTAACATAAGGATCTTGTGCTTGATTTAGCAATTCTGTTTGGTCCAATGTTTTCGAGCGTTTGTCTACGGCTTGGACACCATATTTCACCAATGACCATGGACCACCTACCCAATTCCAGAACGGATAAGTATAAGCTGCATCGACCACTGCACCGGTTAATTGACGAGGGGTCGTCGCATTATAAATTGGCAACACAATATAAATGCCTGCGTCTACACCATAGGTGCCCAACGTTTCACCAAAGCTTCGTTGATCATAAACCTGCAAGTCTTTGCTTGCACTGGCAAAATCAAATAACCCACCAATACCAAAGGTTGAGTTAATCCAGAAACGGTTGAAGTGAACAAAGGCTTTTTTCGGTTCACCTTCTAATAAACGGTTCACAAAGCTCACTGGCTCATCTAAGTTATTTGCCACATTGGATAAACCTTTTGTGACCGGTGTAGGTACGTAATCACGCCAGCCTTTCGCTGCTGGTTCTAACACGTAGCGATCCAAGACTTTATAGTTAAAATCAAACATCGTACGGTTAAAACTTTCTAATTTATCATTGCGTTCACCATCAGCTTTGGTTGCACAACCTGTTAAAACAGCCGTTGCCATTAAGCCTACCGCAAGTAAAGGTACTTTTTTCATTCCACTTTCCTATTACAAAAAATTGTCTTTATTCTAACCAACTTGAAAGATAACTACAAAAGAATTTATTTCAGCCTTTGGATTGCTCTTTCTATTAGCCATTATTGAAATCGTATTTTTTAGTTTTCAAAAAATCACTTTTGTTCTCTGCATAAACAAAAATGCCACCTTTCGGTGGCATCCTTTGTAATCTAAATTAATTATTCAGTTGCATTTTTTAATGGAATTTCTGCATCTGGTTCGCGAGTAATACGGTTACGTAAATCACGACGAATAATCTCAATTGTCCAGAACCAGAAAATGTGTCCCACTAATTCAGAAATATGTTCGTATAATGGCCATTCTGCAACAGGTGGTGTTAAACCTAATGCGGGGAAAGTGATGTAGTGCACACAAATATTTGCGATTAAACCTGCACCAATACCTTGCCAGAATTTGATTTTAGGGAAACGTTCTGCCACTAAGCAGTACGCAATAGCAAATACTAATGAGAAAGTAATGTGAGTCACACCAATCCAGTCAAAACCATGATCTGCAAAAGTGAATACGGCTTGAGTTGGATCAATACCTAAATAATCACGTAAGAATACGTGCGGTGGGTTTAAGAATGCACGTGAACAGACTAGAAGAATTTGATCTTGGCTTAAACCTGTGATGTCCACCTTACATGCTGCCGCGAAGAAATCGATTGGACTACGCGGTGGAAATGGATGCTCTGCCCCCCATTTTACGAATGCAGAAATCAAACCTGCAATAATACCAACAAAAATCGCTACGCCATAACGACGACGGTTAACAGGAGTTTGTTCAAAAATACCTGACATATATTTGCTCCGAAAAAGAAAAAAATCAACCGCACTCGTATTACACGGGCGGTTCCCATTTTGCTTTAGCAAAACTTGAATCGAATTTTTAATGACTTTGGCAAATTAGTCAAGAAATAATCATTAAGAGTTAGATCTTTTTATTATAAAAATAAAAAGTGCGGTTATTTCTATAACCGCACTTTCTTCTCTATTAAATTAAAGCTTTGCTGAAAGCATTGCTTCTAATTTCTCTTGGTCAACGGCAAATTTGCGAATTCCCTCTGCTAATTTCTCAACAGCCATCGCATCGCTGTTATGTTGCCAGTAGAACTCTGCTTCAGTTAATGGTTGAGGTTTCGCTTTTACTTCACCTTTGTACTCTAATTTACGCACAAGTGGAGTTGTGTTTTCTTGTAATTCTTTAAGTAAGGCTGGTGCAATAGTTAAACGGTCACAACCTGCTAATTCAATAATTTCACCTACATTACGGAAACTTGCGCCCATTACCACAGTTTTATAACCGTATTCTTTGTAGTAGTTATAAATTTTGGTTACAGAAATGACACCTGGATCTTCTGCTGGTGCATATTCTTTTTTATCGGTATTTGCTTTGTACCAGTCTAAGATACGACCGACGAATGGCGAAATTAAGTAAACACCTGCTTCAGCACATGCACGTGCTTGCGCTTCGGAGAATAATAAGGTTAAGTTACAGTTAATGCCTTCTTTTTCAAGAATTTCTGCTGCACGAATACCTTGCCATGTTGAAGCAATTTTGATCAAGATACGATCATTTGAAATGCCTGCCGCATTATAAAGTGCGATAAGTTTACGTGCTTTTTCAACAGTTGCTTGGGTATCGTAAGAAAGGCGCGCATCCACTTCAGTTGAAATACGTCCTGGAACAATTTTTAAAATTTCTAAACCGATGTTTACCGCTAATTTATCTTCCGCATCAATTAATTGTTGTGCTTTATCCGCACTTTGTGCTTTTGCATAAGCAATCGCTTCATCAATTAGTGGGGCGTATTGTGGTAATGCTGAAGCACTTAAAATTAAAGATGGGTTTGTTGTTGCATCTTGTGGTTGGTATTTTTTGATTGCATCAATATCGCCAGTATCAGCTACGACGACGGTCATATTACGAAGTGAATCTAACTGTGTTGTCATTGTATTCTCCTTGAATGGACTTGTTTAAATCTAATCAGGTTACGATAGCACAATTAGCATTAAAAGGGTAATTTATGCAGGAAAATATTTACAATAGGAAAAACCAATACATCCTAGACTTCCCCTCTCATATTATCACTTTTAGCAATTTTTTTAGCGATTTATTAGACACAAATCACAAAACTTTATTTTTCTTTAAATAATTACCTGACAAATCTTTACAAAAATGACATTTTGAGCTAATAAGAGAAAGACTCTTTATAAAAATATCGCCTAATGACAAGGAGGCTCAAATGCAACACAAACTACTCTTCTCTGCAATCGCTCTTGCTCTTTCCTATTCTGCACAAGCAGTTATAGTGCCTGAAGGAACACAATTAGATGAAAAACAGCATATCGTGATCAATAACGGAGCTGAACCACAAAGTTTTGACCCACAAAAAACCGAAGGTGTGCCAGAATCTAACGTTGCTTATCAATTACTTGAAGGCCTCGTCACCTCAGACTCTGAAGGTAAACTTCAACCAGGTGTGGCTGAAAGCTGGGAAAATACACCTGACTTCAAAACCTGGACATTCCACTTGCGTAAAGATGCTAAATGGTCAAATGGTGATCCCGTTACCGCGCACGACTTCGTATTTGCTTGGCGTCGTTTAGTGGATCCTGCAACTGCCGCACCTTACGCAAGTTACTTAAGTTATTTACAAGTTGAAAATGCACAAGACATTATTGACGGTAAGAAAAAACCGGCTGAATTAGGCGTGGAAGCAAAAGATGATTACACCTTTGTTGTTCATGCAACTAATCCTGTGCCTTATGCGGTCAGTTTAACCACTCACCAATCCTTATTGCCATTACCACAAAAAGTAGTCGAAAAATTAGGTGATGCATGGGTGAAAAAAGAGAACTACGTGGGTAACGGTGCGTATAAGCTCGCTAACCACATCATTAACGAAAAAATCGAATTTGAACGCAACCCACTTTATTGGAACGATAAAGAAACCGTAATCAATAGCGCGACATTCCTCGCCATTGAGAACCCAAGTACTGATGTGGCGCGTTATCGTGCAGGCGATTTAGATATGACGAGCTATGCCTTACCACCAGAACAATTTGCTAAATTACAAAAAGAGTTACCTGGTGAAGTATTCACGACACGAACTCTTGCGACCTATTCTTACGAGTTAAACAATAAGAAAG
>NZ_CALJRX010000109.1 GCF_937976265.1 uncultured Haemophilus sp. | reverse complement strand
TCCCAATCAACATTCTAAGTGCGGTCATTTTTCCTTTTGTTTTTTCGGCTTGCGTCTCTCAGCCTTCAGTTGATTTTAATAAACAACAAGCAGCAAAAGCGCGCGTTGAGTTGGCATTAGGCTATCTGCAACAAGAGGATTTTGTTCAAGCAAAACTGAATTTAGATAAAGCCCTTGAGCATGATGAACGCTATTATCTTGTGCACTCAGCACTTGCGCATTTTTATCAATTACAAGGCGATACGGAAAAAGCGAAGCAAGCTTATTTACAGGCGATTAAGTTAGACGATAAGCAAGGTGATGTGTATAACAACTTTGGTGCATTTTTATGTGGGCAAGGTGAGTTTGAACAAGCTTATTCACAATTTAATGCGGCACTCGCTGCGCCGAATTATTATCATCAAGCCGATACTTACGAAAACATGGCGCTTTGTGCTTTTGCTGGAAAACAAACCGACGTTTATCAACAAGCGTTGGAGAAATTACGCCAAGTTGATCCTTCTAGAGCGGAAAAGCTCCGCACGCTCAAATAATCATTGCCAAAAGCCCCTTTCGACTTTAAAATTTGGTATTTAGTTTTTTATTTCTATTTCTCTATTTTTATACCTATGAATACAATCGTCGAACAAACTGAAACAACTGAAATCTCCTTTGGGGATAAACTTCGCCAAACACGCGAAGCACTAAACCTTTCTCTAGAAGATGTGGCAAAGGCCATTTCTTTACGTCCAAGCATTTTGGCAAAATTAGAAAATAATGAATTTGTCCAAAAAAATGTACCTTCAACCTTTTTGAGAGGTTACGTTCGCAGCTATGCGAAATTTTTACGTATTCCTGATGCTGAATGGGCTCATTTAACTTTTGGTGAAGCACATAAAAATGATTTAAGTAAAAATGCACGTGCGACGCGTTCAGTTAACCAATATTCATCTCACAGCCGTTGGGTAGGTACACTCACAACGATTATTTTGCTCGCGGCTGTTGGAATGACTGGCTTATGGTGGTGGCAAAATTATCAAAAATCAAACGAAGAACGTGATAATTTAGTGCAAACCTACGTTGAAAAAGAAAAAACAGCAGCAGTACCGGTTACTCATTCGAATGAAATTCCAGTAACAGTAAAGAGTCAGTCTATGACGTCAAATAATGAGACAGCGCCGGTGGCAGAGACAACAAATAATGTCGCTGCGGAATCTACTGTTTCAACTAATCAAGAAAATCAAGCTCAAACAGTAAACACTGAAGTTTCAACCACAGCAACTTCAGCACCTACTGTTGAACAAGCTCAAGCACCGGTTGTGGAACAAACGTTACCTAACACAGAACCAACAACAGAGCAAACTGTGCCAGATACACAAAGTGCGGTTGAAAACCCCGCTATTTCTGAAGCACCAACTACAGCGAAAGGCGATCTCGTTATTGAGGTTACAAAAAATTCAAGCTGGATTAGTGTGAAAGACCAAAACCGTAAAGTATTAGCGCAAAAAGAATATAAACAAGGCGAAGTTTTAACCTTTAATGGTGACGAATATGCTTTGATTATTGGTGCGCCAGGTAACGTTCGCATTACTTATAAAGGCGAAGCGTATCCGCTTACAGTTGATGGCCGTGTGGCTAAATTTAAATTACCAAAACCTTAACGAATAATTTACGAAAGAATGTCAGCAGTAAAACCTACTATCAAGCGTCGTGAATCGACAAAAATTTATGTGGGCAATGTGCCAATCGGTGGTGATGCACCGATTGCCGTACAATCCATGACAAATACTCGCACAACTGATGTTGAAGCGACCGTTGCGCAGATTAAATCTTTGGAACGAGTTGGAGCAGATATTGTGCGCGTTTCTGTACCGACCATGGATGCCGCCGAAGCCTTTAAAATCATTAAACAGCAAGTGAATGTGCCATTAGTGGCGGATATTCATTTTGACTATCGTATTGCGTTAAAAGTGGCTGAATATGGGGTGGATTGCTTACGTATTAATCCAGGCAATATCGGTCGTGAAGATCGTATTCGAGCAGTGGTGGATTGTGCGCGTGATAAAAATATCCCTATCCGTATCGGTGTCAATGCAGGCTCATTAGAAAAAGATATTCAAGAGAAATTTGGTGAGCCAACACCAGAAGCCTTATTAGAATCAGCATTACGCCATGTTGAGATCTTGGATCGTTTAAACTTCGATCAATTTAAAGTGAGTGTAAAAGCATCCGATGTCTTCCTTGCGGTGGAATCTTACCGTTTATTGGCAAAAGCCATTAAACAGCCATTGCATTTAGGTATTACGGAAGCCGGTGGCGCGCGTGCGGGCTCAGTGAAGTCAGCGATTGGTTTAGGGATGTTGTTAGCCGAAGGCATTGGTGATACCTTGCGTGTCTCCTTAGCCGCCGATCCTGTAGAAGAAATCAAAGTTGGTTTTGATATTTTGAAATCATTACGTATTCGTTCTCGCGGGATTAACTTTATTGCTTGTCCAACTTGCTCGCGTCAAGAGTTTGATGTAATCGGCACGGTGAATGCACTGGAACAACGTTTAGAAGATATTATTACCCCAATGGATGTGTCTATTATTGGTTGTGTGGTAAATGGCCCGGGTGAAGCATTAGTGTCTGATCTTGGCGTGACCGGCGGTAATAAGAAAAGTGGTTATTATTTAGATGGTGAGCGTCAAAAAGAACGTTTTGATAACGACGCGATTATTGACCAATTAGAAGCAAAAATTCGTGCCAAAGTTGCACAGCAAGATCCAAAAAATCGAATTATTTAAGGAAAACTCGTGGCAAAAAATATTCAAGCAATTCGTGGGATGAATGACTGTTCCCCAACTGAATCTCCACTTTGGCAATGGATTGAAGGGCAGGTTCGCCAAATTTTAAGTAGCTACGGCTATTCAGAAGTGCGTATGCCAATCGTGGAAAGTACGCCATTATTTGCTCGTGCAATCGGTGAAGTCACAGATGTCGTCTCAAAAGAAATGTACACATTCTGGGATAATGATGAACAATTAACACTTCGTCCAGAAGGTACGGCAGGATGCGTGCGTGCGGCGATTGAACACGGTTGGATTTACAACAATGAACAACGTTTATGGTATATGGGACCAATGTTCCGCCATGAACGTCCACAAAAAGGTCGTTACCGTCAATTTCACCAAGCTGGTGTAGAAGTATTTGGTATCGCAACCCCTGAAATTGATGCGGAGTTAATTATTTTAACGGCACGTTTGTGGAAAGCCTTAGGGATTGATCAACATGTTTCACTTCAATTAAATTCGATTGGTTCATTAGAAGCACGTGCAAACTATCGTTCTGCATTAGTAGCCTTCTTAGAAAATCACCAAGATTTAATGAGCGAAGAAGAGAAAGAACGTCTTGTAAAAAATCCATTACGTATTTTGGATACTAAAAATCAAGCATTACAAGATGTATTGGACGGCGCACCAAAATTATTGGATTATTTAGATGATGAAAGTCGCGAGCATTTTGCGCAGTTATGCAGTCTATTAGATGCGGTTGGCATTCAATATGAAATTAATCCCAAATTGGTACGTGGTTTAGACTATTATAATAAAACCGTATTTGAATGGGTGACATCCGCATTAGGGGCGCAAGGAACCGTATGTGGTGGTGGACGCTATGACGGCTTAGTTGAACAACTTGGTGGCCACGCAACAAGTGGTGTCGGTTTCGCAATGGGCTTAGAGCGTTTAGTGCTACTCGTTCAAGAAGTGAATAAATCGATTCCGGTAAAAAGTGCGGTAGATATTTACGTTGTTTATCAAGGTGAAGGTACAACATTAGCCGCATTCCAACTCGCTGAAAAACTTCGCTCAGAATTACCGCACTTAAGCACCATGTTGCATTGCAGCGGCGGTAACTTTAAAAAACAATTTAAACGCGCAGATAAGTCTGGTGCGACGCTAGCCCTTGTACTTGGCGAAAGTGAAGTGCAAAATAATCAAGTTGTGGTAAAACACTTACTTGGTGCAGCAGAGCAGCAAACCATTGATGTGGACAATTTAATTGAACACGTGAAAGCCCAATTTTAATTTTAGAAGGATAGGAAAATGGCATATACCATTGAAGAAGAACAAGAACTGAACCAGTTAAAAGAGTGGTGGAAAGACAATGGCAAAACCATTATTGCCGCTTTTATTCTTGGTGTAGGCGGGATGTTGGGCTGGCGTTATTGGCAGTCTTATCAAGCCAATCAAATTATGCAAGCGTCTGCTGAATATGATGCTCTAGTTTATACCACAAACAAAGATGCTGCAGCACAACAAGCTAAAGTGGCTGAATTTGTGAAAGCGCATGATAAAACCAGCTATGCGGTATTTAGCTTACTAGATGAAGCAAAAGGTTTTGTTGCAAAACAAGATTATGCCTCTGCTGAAAATAGCTTAAAACAAGCGATTGCTCAATCACAAGATGATATCTTAACGTCTCTTGCAGCGCTTCGTTTGTCTGCGGTGCAATTCCAACAAGGTCAATTTGATGCAGCATTAGCAAGTCTAAATCAAGTGAAAAGCCAAGGCTTTAGTGCACGTAAAGATCTTTTAGCGGGCGATATTCAAGTCGCAAAAGGCGATCTGAATGGTGCTAAAGCAAGCTTTGAGAATGCACAAAAAAGCGGTAACCCGTTAGAAAAACAAATGGCGCAGATGAAATTAAATAATCTGTAATATTTTAATTAGCCCGAATTGCTCGGGCTTTTTTATTGGATTTTTGATCTTATGATTCAGAAACCTATTTTGCCGCCACCCATCATTTTTATTGGCTGTGCACTTATCATGGCCTATTTGCCTAATCCTTATCCGCTCGAAATCAATGTATTAGCAGTTTATTTGATTATATCGGTTTCTTCTGCCATCGCTTTTTTTAGTCTTTGGCAATTCTATAAAAGTAAAGCGAATATCAATCCTATTCACTTAGAAAAAAGTAATGTGTTTGTGGTAAATGGTATTTATCGTTTTAGCCGAAATCCCATGTATTTAAGTTTAGCGGGATTGTTAGTGGCATGGGCAGTTTATTTGCAAAGTGCGGTCAGTTTTCTAGGTGTTTTTCTGTTTATTTATCTCATCACACAATGGCAAATAAAACCTGAAGAATACTGGCTAGAGAAGAAGTTTGGTGAGTCTTATTTGGCTTACAAGAAAAAAGTCAGACGTTGGATTTAACCAATAAAAAAATCGCCTAAAAATAGGCGATTTTTTATATATTTTGAGAAGCGATTATTTAGCTGCACATCCGCAATCTGCTAATTTTTTAGCAAAACGCTCTGCAACAAAATCCCAGTTTACTACGTTCCAGAATTCTTTGATGTAGTCTGGACGACGGTTTTGGAATTTCAAGTAGTAAGCGTGTTCCCAAACGTCTAAACCTAAAAGAGGGAAACCTTCACAACCTGCGATTTCTTTACCCATTAACGGAGAATCTTGGTTTGCGGTAGAGACAACAGATAATTTGCCTTGGTTGATCACTAACCATGCCCAACCAGAACCGAAACGAGTTGCCGCAGCTTTTTCAAATTCAGCTTTGAAGTTTTCTACAGAACCGAAATCACGTTCGATAGCGGCTTTTAAATCACCTTGTAAAGTGGTGCCTTTTTTCAATGATTTCCAGAATAAGCTGTGGTTTGCATGACCGCCTGCGTTGTTACGTAATGCAGTACGTTTTTCAGCCGGGATTTTGTCTAATTGGCTGATTAATTGACCTGAGCACATTTCAGAAAATTCAGCAGGTAAAGTTTCTAACACCGCGTTTGCATTGTTTACATAGGCTTGGTGGTGTTTAGTGTGGTGAATTTCCATTGTTTGTGCATCAAAATGTGGTTCTAACGCATCATAAGCGTAACCTAATTCAGGTAGAGTATAAGACATAATATGTTCCTTTTTTAAATGAAGTTAAGGTAATGTTTTTGATAAAACAACATCAAAAAGTAACTAAATAGTAACAGAAAATTTGATTTAGATCAGTAAATCTTTTAATTATTTGATTATCCGATAAAAAAGCTAGGAAAATTTAGTTTGTTTTAAATCAATAAATGCACCGATCTACGCCTAAATAGTTATACCTTTTAGCCCTTAAAATCTCGTCAAAATTTCCCCTTGTGGTAGAATACCCGCTGATTTTTCACAAGATTTTATTTTTAAGGCTGAGACTATGTTTCCTGCTCATCAACTTCAATTAGAACAATTAGCGTGCCAACGCGGCGATCGTGTGTTGTTCACAGATCTTTCACTGCAATTTCAAAGCGGTGATTTCGTGCAAATTGAAGGGCACAATGGTATCGGCAAAACAAGTTTATTACGGATTTTAGCCGGCCTTGCACAGCCTGTAGAAGGTAAAGTGCGGTGGAATTCAGACGAAATTACAAAACAACGCGAAGAATACCATCATCAGCTACTTTATCTCGGCCATCATTCTGGTGTGAAACCTGAATTAACGGCATGGGAAAATTTAAAATTTTATCAGCAGATTAGTCAAAGTCAGCAAGGCACCGATATTTTATGGGATGTGCTTGAAACGGTAGGCTTACTTGGACGTGAAGATTTACCGGCCGCCCAACTTTCAGCGGGTCAGCAAAAGCGCATTGCCTTGGCGAGATTATGGATCTCGGAAGCACCTCTTTGGATTTTGGATGAACCTTTTACAGCAATAGACAAAAAAGGGGTTGAAGTTTTGACCGCACTTTTTGAAAATCATGCTAAAAAAGGTGGAATGGTGATTTTAACGAGCCACCAAGAAGTGCCGAGTACGTTATTGAAAAAAATAAATCTTGCTGATTATAAATATAACTCTTAGATTTTTATGATATTTTTACAGATTATAAAGCGTGAGCTGAAGATTGCGACCCGTAAACAAGCGGAAATATTGAACCCGCTTTGGTTCTTTTTGATCGTCATCACACTGTTTCCATTGGTGATTGGGCCGGATCCTAAACTCCTTTCTCGCATTGCACCGGGGGTTGCTTGGGTGGCGGCATTGCTTTCTGCGTTGCTGTCTTTTGAGCGCTTATTCCGAGATGATTTTATTGATGGCTCTTTAGAACAATTGATGCTCACGGCTCAACCTCTAGCGCTAACGGCACTCGCAAAAGTTGTTGCACACTGGCTATTAACGGGTTTGCCGTTAATTTTACTGTCACCCATTGCAGCGTTATTACTTTCGTTGGAAGTGAATATTTGGTGGGCGCTGGTGGTCACCTTGCTAGTGGGAACACCAATTTTAAGCTGTATTGGCGCGATTGGCGTGGCATTAACGGTAGGATTACGTAAAGGTGGCGTATTGCTGAGTTTACTTGTGGTACCATTATTCATTCCGGTTTTAATTTTTGCCTCAGCAATTTTAGATGCCGCCGTGTTAAATCTCCCTTATGGCGGACAGCTTGCTATTTTAGGTGCAATTTTGGCTGGCGCGATAACCTTATCGCCTTTCGCTATTGCAGCGGCACTACGAATTAGTTTAGATAATTAATCACTATTACGGTGAAAGTGCGGTCAGATTTTTAACTGTTTTTTATTTTTTGGAATTAAGGATCTTTTATGTGGAAGTGGTTACATCCTTACGCAAAACATGAAACCCAATATCATTTATGTGGCAAATTAAGCCCATTTTTTGGTGCGATTGCGGTTTTATTATTGACTGTAGGCATCGTGTGGGGCTTAGCTTTCGCACCGGCAGATTATCAGCAAGGCAATAGTTTCCGAATTATGTATGTGCATGTGCCGGCGGCGATTTGGTCAATGGGCGTGTATGGTTCGATGGCGATTGCTGCGATTATTGCGTTAGTTTGGCAGATTAAAGCCGCACACCTTTCTATGGTTGCCATGGCGCCTATTGGTGCGATGTTTACCTTTATCGCGTTAGTCACTGGTGCTATTTGGGGTAAACCAATGTGGGGAACCTGGTGGGTGTGGGATGCGCGTTTAACCGCAGAACTCATTCTTTTCTTCTTATATATCGGTGTATTAGCCCTTTATTCTGCCTTTTCTGATCGTGCGGTGGGCGCAAAATCAGCGGGAATCTTGTGTATTGTTGGTGTAGTGAATTTACCAATCATTCACTTCTCCGTAGAGTGGTGGAATACTTTACATCAAGGGGCAAGTATTACGAAGTTTGAAAAACCGTCTATTGCAACGCCGATGTTAATTCCACTGATTTTATGTATTTTTGGATTTTTATTTTTATCCATTTGGTTTACGCTCGTGCGTTATCGCGTTGAATTGCTAAAAGAAGACAGCAAACGTCCATGGGTAAAAGAGTTAGCAAGTAAGCTAAAATAGTTTTTCATTTTTATTTTAGGGAGCGGAAAATGTTTTTCCAAAGTTGGAGTGATTTTATCAATATGGGAGGCTACGGTTTTTATGTGTGGCTTTCCTACGGCATTAGCCTTGTGGCAATGATCATTTTGGCGATACAAAGCGTCAAGGGGCGTAAAGCGGTGTTAAAAGAAGTGTTACGCGAGCAACAACGTGAAGCTCGTTTAAACCAAGCAAATAAAGGAAATACACTATGAATCCAAGACGTAAATCAAGACTCTCTATCATTATCTTTGTGATTTTAGGTATTTCGATTGCAACAGGTTTAGTACTTTATGCGCTTCGCCAAAATATCGATTTATTTTATACGCCATCAGAAGTGATTGAAGGTAAAGAAGGCAAGGCGGATCAAAAACCTGAAGTGGGACAACGCATCCGTGTAGGTGGCATGGTTGTGGAAGGCACAGTAAAACGCGATCCAAAAAGCTTAAAAGTTCGCTTTGACTTAAATGATATTGGTCCATCGATCACTGTAGAATACGAAGGTATTCTTCCTGATCTTTTCCGTGAAGGGCAAGGTATCGTCGCGCAAGGCGTATTAAAAGAGCCTACTTTATTAGAAGCGACAGAAGTACTTGCTAAGCACGATGAAAATTATGTGCCACCTGAATTAGGCGAAAAAATGCAGAAAGTACATAAGCCAATGGGCGCAGAGTTAAACGGCGAGAGTGAAGCTGATCGTCGTTATAAAGAAACCCAGCAAAAACCGCAAGAAGGTCAATAATGATTGCTGAACTAGGAAATTATGCGCTTGCTTTAAGTCTTGCCGTTTCATTCTTTTTAGCGATTTTCCCGTTATGGGGCGCAGAAAAAGGTCACCCTCAATTAATGTCATTGGCTCGTCCAATGACTTATGGTTTATTTTTCAGTTTAACCATTGCTTTTGCAGCATTATTCTATCTGTTTGCTGTTAATGATTTCAGTGTGCAATATGTGGTAAATAACTCTAACAGCAGTTTACCGATTTATTATCGTTTATCTGCGGTGTGGGGTTCACACGAGGGCTCATTATTACTTTGGATTTGGTTATTAACCCTTTGGGGTGCGGCAGTTGCCTTATTTAGCAAACACTTACCACAAGAAGCAGTGGCTCGCGTGTTGGGTATTATGGGGATTATTAGCATCGGCTTCTTACTCTTCGTATTATTTACCTCAAATCCATTTACCCGTACATTCCCGGACTTCCCAGTAGATGGCAGAGAACTTAACCCAATGCTGCAAGATGTTGGCTTGATTTTCCATCCTCCATTGCTTTATATGGGATATGTTGGTTTTTCTGTGGCTTTTGCCTTTGCGATTGCATCATTAATGACAGGGAAATTAGACTCTGCTTGGGCAAGATGGTCTCGTCCTTGGACGATGGCGGCTTGGGTCTTTTTAACACTCGGGATTGTGCTCGGTTCTTGGTGGGCGTATTATGAGCTAGGCTGGGGTGGCTGGTGGTTCTGGGATCCAGTAGAAAACTCTTCTTTAATGCCTTGGCTTGCAGGAACCGCATTAATCCACTCTTTAGCGGTGACTGAAAAACGTGGCTCTTTTAAAGCTTGGACTGTGCTTTTAGCAATCCTTGCTTTCTCACTTTGCTTACTGGGTACGTTCTTAGTTCGTTCCGGTATCTTGGTGTCAGTACACGCCTTTGCTTCAGATCCAACACGAGGTTTATATATTCTTGCTTATTTGGTTGTGGTAATTGGTGGTTCTTTAACCTTGTACGCTTACAAAGGCAACCAAATTCGTTCGCGTGATAATGCAGAACGTTATTCTCGCGAAACCTTATTGTTATTGAATAATATCCTATTAATGACCGCACTTTGTGTGGTGTTCTTAGGGACGTTGTTGCCATTAGTTCACAAACAATTAGGTTTGGGCTCTATTTCGATCGGTGCGCCGTTCTTTGATCAAATGTTCCTGATTATTATGACCCCATTTGCCTTATTACTAGGTATTGGGCCATTAGTTAAATGGCGCCGTGATCAGTTCTCTGAAATTCGTACACCGGTTGTAGTGAGTGTGATTGTAACGGCGATTGCAGGCTTTGCCTTACCATATTTCCTACATAATAAACTCACCGTCAGTGTTGTACTTGGCACCATGATGTCTGTCATTATTGTGTTATTAAGCCTTTATGAAATGAAACAACGTGCAACACACCGTGAATCGTTCTTTAAAGGTATTACCAAACTTTCCCGTTCCCATTGGGGGATGATTTTGGCTCACCTTGGTGTGGCGATGACAGTTTGGGGAATTGCCTTTAGCCAAAACTTTAGTGTAGAACGCGATGTGCGAATGGCCGTTGGCGATACTGTGCAGATCGCTGACTATGACTTCAAATTTACCGGCGTGAGTGATGCAAATGGACCTAACTATATGGGTGGCAAAGCACAAATTGATATTTCAAAAGACGGTAAACCGGAAGCAACATTATTTGCTGAAAAACGTTTTTATACCGTCAGTAAAATGCCAATGACGGAAGCGGCAATTGATTGGGGCTTTACCCGCGATCTTTATGTTGCCTTGGGTGAAAAAATAGAAGATAACTCATGGGCGCTACGCCTTTACTATAAACCGTTTATCCGTTGGATTTGGATTGGTGGATTGTTTATGGCGCTAGGTGGCTTGCTCTGTATGTTTGACCGCCGTTATCGTTTTAGTCGATTAGTTAAACAGTCTTAATTGTAATAAGGGGCGTATTGCCCCCAGAAATAGATGTGAAATTGATAGTGTTATGAATAAAAAACTACTTATCCCACTTATTGTTTTTCTTGCGGTAGCTGCAACTTTTTTAGTTCAGTTAGGACGCAATGCACAAGGTGATGATCCGAAAGCGTTAGAGTCAGCCCTGATAGGGAAACCTGTACCACAGAAAACATTAACGGATTTATTGGAAAATAAAACCTACGGTAATGAAATTTTCCAACAAGGTAAACCAATTCTCTTAAATGTGTGGGCGACTTGGTGTCCAACTTGTTATGCAGAGCATCAATACTTGAATCAATTGGCCAAACAGGGCGTAACAATCATTGGTATCAACTATAAAGATGAATCACCAAAAGCTGTAAAATGGCTAAAAGATTTAGGCAATCCTTATAGTCTTGTACTTAAAGATGAGAAAGGTTCTTTTGCATTAGATTTAGGCGTTTATGGCGCACCGGAAACATTCATTGTAGATGGCAAAGGTGTGATTCATTATCGCTTAGCGGGTGATGTGAATGAACGTGTTTGGAATGAGACCTTGAAGCCTATTTATGACAAATTAGCGGAGAAACCATAATGAGAAAATCATGGCTTTTTTTGACCGCGCTTTTTATGAGTGTCTCTGCGACTGCCGCAATTGATGCGCTAAATTTTGCTTCGCCAGAGCAAGAAAAGGACTACCATCAATTAACGCAAGAACTGCGTTGTCCACAATGTCAAAATAACAATATTGCCGATTCGAATGCAACCATTGCCGTAGATATGCGTGGCAAAGTGTTTGAATTGTTGCAAGAAGGCAAAAATCGAAATGAAGTGGTGGATTATATGATCCAACGTTATGGCAATTTCGTGACTTATGATCCACCAATGACGATGTCTACAATCATATTATGGATTGCACCAATTTTATTAGTATTTGTTGGCATTTTATTTGTATTTAAACGTAAATCGAAAAGCTCAAGTGCGGTAAATTCTGACGTGATTTTAGATGATGAAGAGAATGCACGTTTATCGGCTTTACTCAAAGAAAAGGATAAATAATGAATTTTGCATTAAGTATTATTGCGCTCACTTTAGTGGTGGCATTGATTTGTTTTTATCCCTTGTTGCGCCCTGTTAAAGCGAAAGAAGATAAAAAGCGTGATGAATTAAATAAAGCACTATATTTTTCTCGCTTAAAAGAGATTGAGCAAGATAATCAACAGGGTTTAGTTGAAAATGTTGAACAACTCAAACAAGAGCTACAAAAAACATTATTAGAGGATATTCCTCAACAAGAAACACAAACTATCGATAAAAATGCCAAAAATTACGGTAAGTTATGGTTTGTTTCTGGTTTGCTCGGTTTAGCCATTATTGCTGGGGTTTCTTATTTCCCATTAGGCTCTTGGAAAACCGAAGATATGATGGAAAAAACATTGGCAAAATTACCTTATTTCTTTGAACGAATCAAAGAAGAAGATACAAACCCAATGACGGATGCCGAAATGCAACAATTTTCGACCGCACTTCGTTTGGATTTACAAAAAACACCAAAGGATGCTAAAAAATGGTGGTTGCTTGGTCAGGTTGGGATGAATTTGGGTAATGGAAAATTAGCCTTTGATAGTTATCAACAAGCGAATAAACTTGAGCCGGATAATCTAGATTATAAGCTTTCTTATGCACGTATGTTAATGTCTTCTGAAGATCAAACGGATAAACTGAAAGGTAATCAGCTTTTACGTGAGATTATTCGTCAAGATCATTCTAATCCTGAAGCATTAAGTTTACTTGCTTTCAGTTATTTTGAAGGTGAGGATTATAAAATGGCGGCCGTCACCTGGGCAATGATGTTACGTTTATTGGAACCGGATGATCCTCGAGTGCCAATGCTTGAGAAGAGTATTCGTGCTGCACGTGATGCACTTGCGTTACAGGAAGAAGAAAAAGCAAAAAGTGTCACACCGGAGAAATAATGAAACCTCAATTATTAGGTTTTCACCATATTGCGATTATTGCTTCGAACTATGCACGTTCGAAGCATTTTTATATGGAGATTTTAGGAGCAAAACAGCTAAATGAAACTTATCGTGCAGAACGAGATAGTTATAAATTAGATTTAAGTTTTCCTGATGGGAGTCAAATCGAGTTGTTTTCTTTTCCAAATCCACCATCAAGAGTAACCTCTCCAGAAGCTTGTGGTTTGCGACATTTAGCATTTAAAGTCGAGAATATTGATGAATATGTCGCTTATCTTTTGGAAAATAGCATTGATTGTGAACCAATTAGGGTTGATGAATTAACAGGAATGAAGTACACTTTCTTCAGAGACCCAGATTATTTACCTATTGAATTATACGAAAATAATTATTAACGTAGAAAATCAAATTATTATGAGTCATATTAAGAAAAAAATTGGGATTTATTCATTTTGTATTTTGGCATCAACAGCTGTTTTGGCCGAAGGTAGTAGTGTTGTATATGCAACAAAAGTGAAAACACCTGAAAATAATCTTTCAGTCAATGTTTCTGAAAGTAATGTTTCTGAAACTGTGAAATATATTGATGGAAAAGGACAGAGAAGTTTAGATCCTAAATCTGAAAAAGATATGGAAGAGCTGGCCAATAGTGTTGAATTTGAAATATATAAATTTAACGAAACTGCGGCGTCAAAAACAACGTTTCTGTCACCTGCGGGGATTTGTAGCGGTTTTAAGAGTGATGATGGTGTGGATGTAACAAATTCTAGCAATTATTACATTAAGCCAAATGATGCCAGTGAGTATTATGGAAGCGTATTAGGAGCGACAATTTATAAACAGGGCGAAACGAAAACCTCGCAGTATGTACCTGTTTATGCAATAAAGAATCCCAATGTAGCGAAATACATTGAAAATCACGAAGATCCGAATGTTAGAAGAAAGGCGAACGAACGGATCAAAGAAGGAAGAGAAACACTTAATAAAGTGGTTTGTAACAAAAGGTAAAATTTATGAAAAAATTAATCTCTATTGCAGCATTAGCTGTTTTAACTGCATGTACTGCACCTCAGGAAGCTTCAAGTATTGGTAATGGCGCTGCTGCGTATGATATGAATACTGTACAAGATTATAATTCTCGAGTAACAAGTGGTAATACTGTTACTGCTCGAGAAAAAGCGAGAGTCGCACAAAGAGATAGCGTTCCAAATGAAGTGAATGCAAGCGATCATCGTCCAAAATCAACTGGCTATTCTCGCTATCCTGTAGCGATTATGCCTGCATTTGGTTATTGCCATCACTGCTGGTAATTAAATGACTAAAAAATAACCGCACTTGAAATGAAAAAGTGCGGTTATTTTTTTATCTGTTTATAAGCCTAAAATAGATTTCACAAAAGGAATGGTCAGATTTCGTTTAGCTTGCAATGAGGCTTTATCAAGTTGAATTAATGCCTCTTTTAATGTCGCCATATCACGATCTAGACGAGTAAATATAAAATTGGCAGTCTCATCTGAAAGCATAATGCCTCGCTGGTGGGCATTTTGTTTCAATACAGCGAGTTTTTGTTCATCGCTGAGTGGAATCAATT
>NZ_CALJRX010000108.1 GCF_937976265.1 uncultured Haemophilus sp. | reverse complement strand
CAACAAACTTATGATGTGATGTACCAAACTTATAGCAATATTTTTAATCGCTTAGGTTTAGATTTCCGTGCAGTACAAGCGGATACCGGTTCTATTGGTGGTAGCGCCTCACATGAATTCCAAGTATTAGCAAACAGCGGTGAAGATGATGTGATTTTCTCTACGGAATCTGACTACGCGGCAAACATCGAATTAGCAGAAGCGGTGGCGATTGGTGAGCGGGCGGCGCCAACGAAAGCGATGGAATTAGTTGATACTCCAAATGCCAAAACAATTGCTGAGTTAGTGGAACAATTTAATTTGCCAATTGAGAAAACGGTTAAAACCTTAATCGTAAAAGGGGCAAGCGAAGAGCAACCGTTAGTGGCATTAGTCATTCGTGGTGACCATGAATTAAACGAAATCAAAGCGGAAAAATTACCTGAAGTGGCTTCACCGTTTGAGTTTGCGGATGAAGCTGCCATTAAAGCCAAAATTGGTGCGGGTGTCGGTTCATTAGGTCCTGTTAATCTCAATATTCCAGTGATTATTGACCGTTCAGTGGCATTAGTGTCTGATTTCAGCGCGGGTGCAAACATTGATGGTAAACATTACTTCAATATTAACTGGGAGCGTGATGTAGCGTTACCAAAAGTGGCGGATATTCGTAACGTAGTAGAAGGTGATCCAAGCCCAGATGGTAAAGGCACCTTATTGATTAAACGTGGTATCGAAGTAGGCCATATTTTCCAATTAGGTAAAAAATACTCAGAAGCGATGAATGCGACTGTTCAAGGTGAAGATGGTCGTCCAATGGTCGTCACCATGGGATGTTACGGTATTGGTGTAACACGTGTGGTGGCTGCGGCGATTGAACAACATTTTGATGATCGCGGTATTGTATGGCCAACAGATGAAATTGCGCCATTCACCGTAGCTGTTGTACCGATGAATATGCATAAATCTGAAAGCGTTCAAGAATATGCTGAAGAATTGTACCGCACTTTACAAGCACAAGGTGTAGAAGTGATCTTTGATGACCGTAAAGAACGCCCAGGTGTGATGTTTGCAGATATGGAACTTATCGGCGTGCCACACATGGTGGTGATTGGTGAGAAAAATCTCGCAAACGGCGAAATCGAATACAAAAATCGTCGCACCGGTGAAAAACAAATGATTGCAAAAGATCAGTTGTTAGATTTCTTGAAAGGACAAATTAAAGCTTAA
>NZ_CALJRX010000107.1 GCF_937976265.1 uncultured Haemophilus sp. | reverse complement strand
CGGTCGGTAATTTCTGCGGCGACTTCTTTTTCAAAGCCAATTCGACAATATAAGGCTAATTTATTCATGTTTTCCTAATTTAATTGAATCTTTAATCCATTTTCTAAAGGCTTGAATTTGTTCATCATCTAAACGATCTAAATGATTGACCACATAGAATGATTTTGGATCCCGCAATTCGGTTGGTAACACAATTTGCAAATGACCGTTTTCAATTTCTTGCTGAGCCAAAATACGATTCGCTAGCGCAATCCCCTGCCCATGAACGGCTGCTTGCAACGCCATAAATGTGTGGCTAAATAACGGGCCTTGCTGAATATTCAAATCATCTAATTTGAGATAATCCGCCATCGCTTGCCAGTTATCTCGGGTATGCGTGTGAATCAGCGTATGCTTTTTCAAATCATTAGGACAACTTACTGGTGTTTTCTCAAGCAATGAAGGTGCAGCCAAAATCACGAGGTTTTCTTCGCCTAAACGATCAACCTGTAAATTTTCCCAATCACCTTTACCATAATAAATGGCAATATCAATTTCTTTATTCAATAAACCTTCATCTTGATCGACGCCCTTCAAGCGGACTTCAATTTCAGGGTGTTGCTTATTAAAATCACTCAAATGTGGCACAAGCCATTGAATACCAAAGGTTTGTGGCACGCTAATTGCCAAATGAGGCTCTGCTTTAAGTGTTAATAAACGTTCAGTCGCTTCATTTAATTTTCGTAAGATTTTATTGATATCAACAAAGTAGGCTTTCCCAAATTCCGTCAATTCGAGTGAACGATTTTTACGAATAAAAAGCTCAACACCTAAAAAATCTTCTAATAATTTTATTTGATGGCTTACTGCAGCTTGTGTCACAAAAAGTTCATCCGCTGCTTTTGTGAAGCTCAAATGTCGTGCGGCAGACTCGAAAGACTTCAATGAATTAAGGGGAGGCAAACGTTTATACATAATTCTTCCCAATGGCTAATTTTTAGTTTATAATGGTTAAGATTTATATCGGATTAGTTTTTTTTATGCATCAAATAAAAAAACATCATTTGTCCTTTCACGACCTTCTACCTACAATACACCCATACTTAATGATTGGTAATTCCTTACAAGTTAATGAGTTTCAGACTTAAGTATGATGTTGTGTTTGCATATAGTTCGGTTCTCCGAACTGGAGTAACAGTTAAGTTACTCATTTACTTCCTGTATATATTAAACCATTCTGGTTAAGCGCTGCTCATTTCGAGCGGCGTTTTTTTATTCCCGCCATTCTAGCATAAGCAAAACTTTATTTCCTGACCAACTTCACAAATTTGAAAATCCAATAAAAATTTTGAGAAATCACAATATTTTTGTGTTTAAAGGTTTTCATAGTTATCGTAATGGTGTAGATTAACTGCATTTCCATTCATAAAATTATTTATACAAATTAAGGAAGCAAAATGAAAGACTTAGACTGGAACAATCTTGGATTTAGTTATATCAAAACAGATTACCGTTTCATCGCACATTGGAAAGATGGTAAATGGGATGAAGGTAAACTCACCACCGATAATATGCTACATATCCACGAAGGTTCAACGGCTATTCACTACGGTCAACAATGCTTTGAAGGCTTAAAAGCCTATCGTTGTAAAGATGGTTCAATCAACTTATTCCGTCCTGATCAAAATGCAAAACGCATGCAACACACCTCTGATCGCTTATTAATGCCACAAGTGCCAACAGAATTATTTATCCGCGCTTGTAAAGAAGTGGTGAAAGCAAACCAAGAATGGTTAGGTCCTTACGGTTCTGGCGCGACATTGTATTTACGTCCATTCCTCTTTGGTACAGGCGCGAATATCGGTGTAAAAACCGCACCTGAATTTATTTTCTCTGTATTCTGCTGCCCAGTAGGCGCATACTTCAAAGGCGGTTTAGCACCATCTAACTTCATTACGACTGATTACGACCGCGCTGCACCTATGGGTACAGGTGGTGTAAAAGTGGGTGGTAACTATGCTGCAAGCTTACTTCCACATGAACTAGCCGCAGAAGCTGGCACACCAGAGCGTAAATTTGCAGATGCGATTTATCTTGATCCTAAAACTCACACGAAAATTGAAGAAGTGGGTGCGGCAAACTTCTTTGGTATTACCAAAGATAACAAATTTATCACGCCCGCATCTGAATCCATTTTACCAAGTATCACTAAATACTCATTACTTCACATTGCAAAAGAACGTTTAGGTATGGAAGCTATCGAAGGTGATGTGTATATCGATCAACTTGATCAATTCGCCGAAGCGGGAGCTTGTGGTACTGCCGCAGTGATTACACCAGTAGGCGGTATTCAACACAAAGGTAAATTCCACGTGTTCTATTCAGAAACTGAAGTGGGCCCTGTCACACGTAAACTTTACAACGAATTAACGGGTATTCAATTCGGTGATATTGAAGCGCCTGAAGGCTGGATTGTAAAAGTAGAATAATTTTCCTTCCTATCAACAAAGCAAGATTGATTTAATTCAAGGGCTAAGTTCTGTAACTGCAGGCTTAGTCCTTTTAGTTTTATGCGCTGAGATATCCCTTATTAATAATATTTTTCACACAAAATATCTTCAGAATTGACCGCACTTTTCCCTTTTTTTTGTGTGCCTATCGTTCAAATTATGATCTTCATCACAGTTTTATTTGAACAGATCGATTAGAATAAAATTGTCCATTTTTTCAAACAAATAAGGAAGAAAAATGATGACTCCCTCAGAGCTTATAGGCGAAGGAATTAATCTGATGTTTTCAGGGATGGGTTTTGTATTGGTCTTTTTGCTCATTTTAATTTGGGCAATTGGGGTGATGTCTAAACTTATCAACCGATTCTTTCCTGAACCACAACCCGAACCAAAAACTTCCCCAAATTCAACCGCACTTTCTGCGGCACCAACTGACGATTTTGAGCGTTTACGTCCTGTGATTGCAGCGGCTATCGCACACCATCGCCGTACCCAACAGTTCAAATAACATAAGGATTTTACTATGACTAAAAAAATTAAAATGACAGAACTGGTGCTTCGTGATGCCCACCAATCACTTTTCGCAACTCGCTTGCGTCTTGATGATATGTTGCCAATTGCTCATGAATTAGATGATATCGGCTATTGGTCATTGGAAGCTTGGGGCGGTGCTACATTTGATAGCTGTATTCGCTTTTTAGGTGAAGATCCGTGGGTTCGTTTGCGTGAATTGAAAAAAGCCTGTCCAAAAACCCCATTACAAATGTTATTACGTGGTCAGAACCTATTAGGCTATCGTCACTATGCTGATGACGTGGTAGAACGTTTCGTAGAACGTTGTGTAGCGAATGGTATGGATGTTTTCCGTGTATTCGATGCGCTCAATGACCCGCGTAATATGAAAGCAGCGTTGCAAGCTGTACGTAAATTTGGTGGTCATGCTCAAGGGACATTAAGTTATACCACAAGCCCAGTTCATACCATGCAAACCTGGCTCGACACCACAGAACAATTACTTGAAATCGGTATCGATAGTTTGGTCATCAAAGACATGTCCGGTATTTTAAATCCAATGGCGGCGGCAGACTTAGTACGCGAAATCAAAAAACGTTTCGACGTAGAATTGCATTTACACTGCCACTCCACCACTGGTATGGCAGAAATGGCGTTATTAAAAGCAGTTGAAGCTGGTGTAGATGGTATTGATACAGCGATTTCTTCTATGTCAGGTACTTATGGTCACCCTGCAACAGAATCTATGGTCGCCACCTTACAAGGCACTGAATATGACACAGGTTTAGATATTCCTCGCTTGGAAAAAATCTCTGCCTATTTCCGTAATGTACGTAAAAAATACGCCAAATTTGAAGGCCAATTACGCGGTGTTGATAGCCGTATTTTAGTGGCGCAAGTGCCAGGCGGCATGCTCACTAACTTAGAAAACCAATTAAAACAACAAAATGCGTCCGATAAATTAGATTTGGTGTTAGAAGAAATTCCTCGTGTGCGCAAAGATTTGGGTTATATTCCACTCGTTACACCAACCTCTCAAATTGTTGGTACACAGTCGGTTATTAACGTACTTACTGGCGAACGCTACAAAACTATCGCCAAAGAAACTGCCGGTATTTTAAAAGGTGAATACGGTAAAACACCTGCACCGGTAGATAGTGCGTTGCAAGCTCGCGTATTAGAAGGTGCTGCGCCAGTAACTGACCGTCCTGCTGATCACATTGCACCTGAAATGGCGAAAATTGAAGCTGAAGTAGCAGAACAAGCTAAAGCGAAAGGCGTGAAATTGGCAGACAACGCCGTAGATGATGCTTTAATCGTGGCGCTCTTCCCTCAAATTGCATGGAAATTCTTAGAAAACCGCAACAACCCTGCCGCCTTTGAACCAGCCCCAACCGGCAATGAAAGTGCGGTGGAAAATAAACCTGTTTCTAAAGCTGCACCATCTGCTTCTGGCTCCGCTGTTTATACCGTGGAATTGGAAGGCAAAGCCTTTGTGGTGAAAGTAAGCGAAGGCGGCGATATTTCTCATGTGGCGACTACAGCTCCGCAAACTGCGCCACAAGCGACTCCAGCTCCAGCAACGGGTGGTACACCGGTAACGGCGCCGATGGCGGGTAATATTTGGAAAGTTGTTGCAACAGAAGGTCAAACCGTAGCAGCTGGCGATGTATTATTCATTCTCGAAGCTATGAAAATGGAAACCGAAGTGAAAGCTGCACAAGCTGGTACCGTACGCGGCATTTGCGTCAAAGCGGGTGATGCTGTCGCGGTGGGTGATACCGTGATGACCTTAGCATAAGGAATGGTCTATGGAGAGTATTATTGCGTTAATTAAAGGGATGGGCATATTCCATCTGCAATGGGGGCAAGCAGTCATGATCGCTGTGAGCCTGCTGTTGCTGTGGCTTGCCATTTCGCGCAAATTTGAACCTTTGCTGTTGCTACCAATTGGTTTCGGCGGATTATTGTCAAATATTCCTGAAGCAGGGTTAGCCATGACAGCATTAGAGAATTTGCTTCATCTCGGCTCACCAGAGCAAATTGCGGTAATCGCCGCGCAGTTGGGTGTTTCCCCTGATCTTGCTGCGATTAAAACAGCGATAACTTCCGCGCCAATATCCATGATAAATCAATTAGAAGCTTTATCTGTGGATATGGGTTACAGCGCCGGTATTTTGGCTTTGTTCTATAAAGTTGCGATTGGATACGGCATTGCGCCATTGGTCATTTTTATGGGCGTAGGTGCAATGACAGACTTTGGTCCGTTATTAGCCAATCCAAAAACATTGCTACTTGGTGCGGCTGCACAATTCGGTATTTTTGCTACCGTGCTCGGTGCGTTAGCCTTAAATTATTTCGGCATTATCGAATTTACGCTACCTCAAGCCGCGTCTATCGGTATTATCGGTGGTGCGGATGGTCCGACTGCGATTTATCTAACCAGTAAGCTGGCGCCTGAATTGCTTGGTGCGATTGCGGTGGCGGCCTATTCTTATATGGCGTTAGTGCCGTTGATTCAACCACCAATTATGAAAGCGTTAACCACCGAAGAAGAACGCAAAATTCGCATGACACAATTACGTCATGTGAGCAATCGGGAAAAAATCTTATTCCC
>NZ_CALJRX010000106.1 GCF_937976265.1 uncultured Haemophilus sp. | reverse complement strand
TATTAATTGCCGTAATTGCGTTTATGTGCATGTTTGGTACAACAATTACAGTCATTGATGGGTATTCACGTACCAATGTTGAAGCGTTACGTATTTTGTTCGGTAAACAAGAAAGCTCTGTGAGAATTCTTAATATCGGTATGATTTTTGCAGCGTTATCTGGTTTAGCGATTATTTTCTACTTTAATAATGCAGTAGGCCCAATGCTGAAATTCGCGATGATTGCTTCATTTGTTTCTGCGCCAATTTTTGCTTGGTTGAATTTATCTTTGACTAAGCACGCGAAACACAGTGTAAAAGGCGGATTATTATGGTTATCCCTTATCGGTTTATTCTATTTAACCGCCTTTGCAGGATTATTTATTGCCCAACAAGCCGGCTGGTTAAACTAAAATAATTGAGACTATTACCGCACTTTAGTTTTAAAGTGCGGTAATTTTTTTGAAAGTTTTTAGTAGAAAAGGTATGATGCTGCCCATTCTCAATTATGTAGATGACGAGCTTGAAATATAAAAATAATCAATCGGTTCTCGTGGTAATTTATGCGGAAAGCACGCATCGTATTCTGATGCTTCAGCGCCAAGATGATCCTACCTTTTGGCAATCTGTTACGGGGACATTGGAAACCAACGAAACACCAAGGGAAACGGCAATTCGAGAAGTTTGGGAAGAAGTTGGATTAAAAATAGAAGAAAATTCGACCGCACTTTTTGATTGTAAAGAGAGTATAGAATTTGAAATTTTCCCGCATTTCCGCTATAAATACGCACCGAATGTGACTCACTGTCATGAACATTGGTTTTTATTGGCAGTTGAGCAGGAATTTGAACCGATATTAAGTGAGCATTTGGCGTATCAATGGGTTTCACCTGAACACGCGATCCAAATGACGAAATCGCCGAATAATGCCGAGGCTATCAAAAAATATTTGATGAACGGCTTTCCTCTATAGAAGAGAATATAATTTACAAACATTTTTAAGATAAGAAGGAAAACAACATGGCAGGCCATAGTAAGTGGGCAAATATTAAACACCGTAAAGCCGCACAAGATGCGCAACGCGGTAAAATTTTTACAAAATTAATTCGTGAATTAGTCACTGCTGCAAAAATTGGTGGCGGTGATGTCAGTGCGAACCCGCGTTTACGTGCGGCAGTAGATAAAGCCTTATCGAGCAACATGACTCGCGACACCATTAACCGTGCGATTGAACGCGGTGTGGGTGGTGGTGATGACACCAATATGGAAACAAGAATTTACGAAGGTTATGGTCCGGGTGGAACTGCTGTGATGGTTGAGTGTCTAAGTGACAACGCAAACCGAACCATCTCACAGGTTCGCCCAAGTTTCACTAAATGTGGTGGTAACTTAGGGACTGAAGGTTCTGTGGGCTACTTATTCAGCAAAAAAGGCTTGATTTTAATTAGCCAAGGTGAAGAAGATGCGTTAATGGAGGCGGCAATTGAAGCCGGTGCGGATGATGTTCAACCACAAGATGATGGTTCATTTGAAGTCTATACTGCGTGGGAAGATTTAGGTTCTGTGCGCGATGCAATCGAAGCAGCAGGATTTAAAATTGATAACGCAGAAGTGACAATGATTCCATCAACAACCGTTGATCTTGATCTTGAAACTGCGCCTAAATTGTTGCGTTTAATTGACATGTTAGAAGACTGTGACGATGTACAAAACGTATATCATAACGGTGAAATTAGTGATGAAGTTGCAGCTCAGCTGTAATTT
>NZ_CALJRX010000105.1 GCF_937976265.1 uncultured Haemophilus sp. | reverse complement strand
GCAGGAGGGGTGTAATCATGGATTTCTGCCCCGAGATTTGCACCTAACTCAGGATAACGTTCAGCCCATTCGGTTTTAGCTTGAACTGCATTTTGTTTGCGTTGAAAGGCGGCTTTTACGTCTTTCCATGTTTTTCCAAAGGCCGTGACAGCTCCAATACCGGTAATGACAACTCGTTTCATTTTTTTATCTCAATTATTTATTATTAGATTAGTACAAAATATTTTTGTACTGTAAATGGTTTAGCAAAGCCCGCCATTTACAGCGATAACTTGGCGAGTAATATAAGCAGCTTTTTCATCCATCAGAAAATCTACGGCATGCGCGACTTCTTCAGGGCTTCCCATTCTTGCTGCGGGAATCATTTTTAGAATTTCATCAATCGGAAGATTTTCATCTAATATATCCGTATCGATGAGACCTGGAGCTACACAGTTTACCGTGATTTTGCGTTTAGCGAGTTCGACGGCGAGCGCTTTTGCTGCCCCGATAATACCAGCCTTAGATGCGCTATAGTTAACTTGGCCTCGGTTGCCAATTAGTCCAGATACAGATGTAATACAAACGATTCGACCTGCTTTACGGCGTCGGATCATTGGCATCATAATAGGATGGAGAATATTATAAAATCCATCTAAATTCGTGCGTAAAACAACATCCCAATCTTCATCAGTCAGCGCAGGGAATGCATTATCTCGTGTTAATCCGGCATTGAGCACAACGCCATAATAAGCACCATGAGATTCAACATCCGCAAGTAGTTTTTCAGCTGTTTCGTTTCGATGACTAACATCAAACTGTAATACGCGAGCTTGACGACCTAATTCTCTAATTGATTGTGCAACCTCTTCAGCTTCTTCAATACGACTGCGGCAATGAACCACAATATCAAAACCTGATTGTGCAAGACGTAAGGCGATGGCTTTACCGATACCTCGGCTTGAGCCTGTAACTAAAATGGTTTCACTCATTTTTTATTCCTGTGATACTTGTGGTCTGAAAACGTTTAATGCACCTTCCACTAAAGGTTGCTGGTTAGAAAGATCAATTAACGTACAGTCAAAAACACCAAATCCCGTTGCATCTTCAATAGAACGTTTAATTTGAATTTGTAATAAACTTCCTACGGAAATATCTTGGCGATGTAATGTCAGTTTTCTTGAGCCGATCCAATAGCCTAATCCAATAGGTTGACCCGCTTTTACGCATTTACATCCCGCCCACGCTGCTACGCCTTGAGCTAAGATTTCAGCACCCATATAAGTAGCCAATTTACCGTCTTTTAAGAGCAGACAGTCTGGCTTTACGGTCATCTCCGCGATTAAATAATCTTCGCCAAATTCAGTGATTTTATCTAGCATGACCATTTCCCCACTATGAGGGATTAATGGTGAAATATCAGTAATAGGACAGGTTAAATCAATCATTCACTTCCCCTAAAATAAGTACTGAATTATTCCCACCAAAAGCGAAAGAGCTACTTGCACCAATGCGTCTGTCGGATTTCCAAGAACTCATGTGATCCGTAATGGCAATTGATGGCATTTTTTCATCGGCTTGTTTATCCCATAATTGAGCAGGGAGTTTACCTGTTGGATTAAAAGTGCGGTCAATCATCCCCCATAAAATAGCCGCCTCAATAGCACCTGCTGCACCTAGCGTGTGTCCTGTATAAGGTTTTGTTGTTGTGCAAGGCGTATCGTGACCAAAAATATAGTGAATGGCTAAGGCTTCCATCTGATCATTATGGATGGTGCCGGTGCCATGTAAATTAACCCAATTAATGGCTTCTGGAGCTAGTTGTGCCGAGTTTAATGCATCTTGGAAGGCTTTAATCGCGCCTTCGCCTTCAGGGTGTGGTGATGACATATGATAGGCATCACTGCTGGCGCCATAGCCTAATAGCGCCACATTATGATCATCTAATTTTTCTTTACTCATTACGAATACAGCGGAACCCTCACCTAGATTGATACCTTGGCGATTAGCTGAAAAAGGATTGGTTTGTTCAGCAGATAAAACGGAGAGAGAGTTAAAGCCAACTAAGGTTAATAGCGATAAAGTATCGACACCGCCGCAAATTACTGCATCGCACAAGTTCGCATTCAATAGACGAGCTGCACTAATTAATGCTTTCGCACCTGATGTACAGGCAGTTGAAATGCCATAGATAAGATTGGTTAAGCCATATTGATGAGCAATAAAATCAGCCGGAGCAGAAAAATATTGTTGTTGTTGATTAAATTCAGCACCAGACCAATCCTCATGTTCTGCAGCATATTTAAATACAGGTAAATTTTCATCTACACCTGTGGTAGATGTACCGATAACTACTGCAATACGGTGACAACCAAAACGTGAGATAGCTTTCTGAATGGTTGGTTCAATTTGTTCTAAGCTGTGCCAGAGTAATTGATTGTTTCGGCTGTGATGTTTTTTGGGTAAATCAGCTGGAAATGTGCGTAAGGTCGTGTTGACTTCGCCCAGAGTATTACATTTACCTTGTAAGCCATTTTCTTGGAAATGCTTGTTAGAAAAAGTCAGTGGCGAGTCACTACCTTCCAATAAAGTTTGAACATGTTGAGATAGACTATCGCCAATGCTACTCAAAATGCCTGGTTGAGAAAGAAATAATTGCACAGAGATTCCTAATTGTTAAGTTCTTCAATTTGCCAACGACTGCCATCTGCTAGCTGAATAAAATATTGATTTGATTGTTTGCGAACATTCCATAAAAAACGACCATTCTGTTGGTAAATCGCCGTATTTTGTTGATGCGATACATCCACATTCATTAATGTTAAGTGTTTTGCATCGGGTTGTTGTTCTGTAAATGCAGTTGCCAGAGCTAAGAACAGGCTTTGTGCTTGTTTATTCGGCATCACAAAGCCGTCATTTTTCCAGCCTTGTTTCGTTAATAATAATCGAGCAATGGGTGAACCTAGAGGATCGGTTTGAACCCATCGCCATTGCTCAGGCTGGAACTGAACAGTCAGCAAGCTTGTTTGTTTAACTTGCTTTTCTACAAGTTGCTCTACTTTAAAGGTTCGGCTGTCTGTTTTTACTTCCGGTAATGCCTCAATATTAGGTAAAGTTGAGCAAGCTGTTAGTAATGTTAATGCCCATAATAAAAGGTATTTTTTTATCATAAAGTGCGGTCATTTTTATGCGTTTTTTAGCGCATGAGTTTTAATGTGGTTAAAAGGCTTATTATAACACCAATACTGACACTTATACCAAATGTCGCCACTGCTGGTGTGGAGCTAATAGCGAGCAATAAAAATGAGATTAATGTGGTACAGGCAGCTAATGTCAGTGTAATGCGTTTATCAGATGGCTCTTCATGTACGGTTTTCATATAAACGGCATAGTCAATACCAATGGCCGAAACCAGTAATAATCCAAACATCGAAAATAAACCAATAGGCAAGCCAATCCAACCCAAAATAGCAACCGTTCCTAAGATTGCTATACAAGGAATGAACAAGATTCGAATACTTGTTTTGGTTTCAAATACTTTCCATAAAAGTAATCCAGCGATAACAAAAGAAATGATTTTTAGCCAGGCAGCTTGCTCTTTTGCTTCTTTAAAGGCTTGATTTAAATAAGCTCGTTTATCTTGCCAGAAAATATCTTGATTATTTGCCAATGCTTGCATTGTTGCACTATCCGCTTGAGATATTTTTATGATACTCGCCACTTGGTTAGGGGCTAGTTCGCCTAAATAAAGCATCTTCCATGCTTGTCCAAGCTGCGTATTAAGCGCTTCAGATAACGTCAAGGGTTTACCTTGAGAAAGGGCGGTCAAATTTTGTTGAATTTTTTCAGTTGGCATACCAATATCATTTAAAACAGCATAATTATCAGCAGAGATGTGTTGAAGGTGTTCTGCAAATTGCTTTTGTTCTGCGAGGGAAGCAATCCACTGGCTTAATGATTTAAATGTGATGTTACGTTGAGCTAATTGCTTGCTTAACTTCGCATCTTTTTCAAGTAATAACGCCTCATTTTCAGCCGTCAATAAAAAATATTGGTTTCCTAAATCAACCCCAGTGAGTTCACCGATAGTTTTGGCTTCATTTAGCATGGATTGAGGCATAGATATCCATTGTCGGATATCATCATGCCATGAGGATTTAATACCGCCTCCTAAAACTAAAAGAGAGATAATAAGGAGTGTACCTTTATTAAAGCGTTTGTTCGCAAAGGTATTTAATACTTTTTGTATGAGATTGAATGTTTTTCTTTCGGGTAACAATGTGGTTGGCTGATACCGATAAAATAAATAAGGTAAGAATAACTGTGTCGCAAGTAACGCAGTAATCAAAGATACAGCGGAAAAAAGAGCGGTTTGCTGCAAAATAGGTAAATGGGTAAAGGCAAGTAGTCCATACCCGAGTAAGGTAACTAACAAGCTGATGAAAAAGGTAAAACGCAATTTTTGCATGGCAAGAAGTGGCAACCATTTTCGGTCAAAGAGGGAGCCTGCAAGCCAGTGAAGCGGGAAGTCAATTAATACACCGACGAGACTGGTTCCAATAACAAGGGTAAGAATATGAATTTGACCAAATCCCAACACTGTTGCAACGACACCTGAAAGCATTCCAATTAGAATGGGCAAAAATAGCCATAAAATACGAGGAGTACGAAAGACAATCAGTAACAATAATAACGTTAAACTCACGCCGAGTACGCTCATTAATGTGCTTTCTTTTTCGGCTTTTTGTTTTGCATCAGCGGCAAACAATGCACTACCTGTAATTTTAAATTGGGCACCAGATTGAGTGAGATATTGGCGATTTCCCGTTAGAAGTGCGGTTAAATTTTCTGATGGATTGATGAAATCATTTTGTTGCAGTTCAGCACGTAATAAAACCCAAGTCATATTACCTTGGTTGACAGTGAGCATGCCATTTTCGGCGTGCCATTGTACATTACCTTGTTGTGTTTGCTGTGCAAAACGTCCAAAACCAAGCCAATCTTGTTCTAATGAGAGTAAATTATTTCGCTTAAATGGGTTAACGATGTCCTCCGCATATTGTTGAAAATAGCTTTTAGGATCGTTAATCAACTGTTCACGAACAGCTTGTGGCAAAGTGGCAAATGCGACAAGCTGAATATCTTGTTGTAGCTCAGTAAGGTTAGGCTGAATGCGTTCGGTAATATGAGAGAAAAGTTTGCTACTACGCCACGTTTGCGCAATATGGTCTGTCAGCTGAAAAGCCTGTTTTTCATCAGCATGTCCGATAAGTGCAATTATTTGGCTATTTAGCTGTTTTTCTTGTTGTTGATCAGCGAGAACTTGAACATTCGCCCATTCTTGTTGAGAGGGGAGTAATGTGTGTAAATCTGTTTGTAGCCAATTTCCTTGTTTGACAAAATAGCCAAACAAGAGGGAAATAAACAAGATAAATACAGCATATAACAAGGAAAGTGCGGTTGTTTTTTTCATCTTTTACAATCGTTTATTCCAGCGCTGAACGGGCAAACTGACTTAATGGCTGATTAAGCTGGATTTGCTTAAATTCAATTTGTGTGCGATCGCCTTGTTTTTCATTTAAGGTTAATTTTTTTACAGTTTGATCGCCTGAAATTTCAATGGTTGTGAAGATTTGTTGCATTAATAATGAATTAGGCGTTAAGGTCAGTTGCCATTGGTTAGCGTTACCGGA
Organism: uncultured Haemophilus sp.; assembly: GCF_937976265.1. Lineage (GTDB taxonomy): Bacteria > Pseudomonadota > Gammaproteobacteria > Enterobacterales > Pasteurellaceae > Haemophilus_D. Next base: position 2,229 of record NZ_CALJRX010000105.1, on the reverse strand, counting down.
TAATGCAAAATCAAATTGAGATTTAAGCCCATCAATATTGCCGGATAACAACCCTAAAAAAAGGCCAATTTGCTCGTTTTGCCCAACATTACCACTATTCACCCACTGGCTTCCATTCCATTGTTGAATCCCGTTAGGTGTCACTCTTAAGTTGTTATTAAACGGTTTCTCAAGTTGCCATAATAGCCCTTTTTGAGCTAACAAAGCGAATTGACCTTGCATTTCAATTGGCTTGTTTAATGCCTTTAAATAGCGATGTTGGATAAAGTTTCCTTGAACGCTTTGAGGTTGCTGGAGTTGTTTAACCAAATCAGCCTCAGAAAAAGCGAAGCTCATACTGCTTAGGAACAAACCTAAGATAAAGATCATTAATCGCATTATTCATTTCCTTCAGATACAAAAGTAGGGTGAGTTTTGACCGCACTTTGCCAACATGGTGGCGTTTGTAATTGCATTTCGCGTGTTTGCATGCTGACGGCTACTTGGGTGGTACTTGCCGCGGTTAATTTTTGATTGGTTTTAGCATCAAAAATAACATAATCAATGCGCAAGCAAGTTTCATATTCGACTACTTTCAGTTCAATTCGGATTTTTTGGCGAAATAATGCAGGGTTAACATATTTAATGTTCAGTTGAACGATTGGCCAACCAAACCCTTGTTTTTTCATAACGTCATAGGTATAGCCAATTTCCTCTAGAAATTGACAACGTGCCATCTCAAGGTATTTAACGTAATGGCCATGCCACATAATATCCATGGAATCGACATCAAAGAATTGCACTTCGAATTCAGAATTATGACGGCAAAAAACATGTTTTTTCATTTTTTATCATTCCAAAAATTATAAAAGTTAAACCAAAGTAGAGGATTTTCTGCACATTCCTTGGCAAGTAGGTCCGCATATTGTTGCATGACCTGTTTAATATTTTCTTCTCGTACTTTGCCGCGTCCGCTGATTGGAGCAGAGAAACGGCGCAATTTCATTCGATATTGTCCTTTTTCTTTAAGGCAAAAAATTGCATTTAAAGGCGCTTTTAAAATGCTTGCAAGTAGCCACGCACCTTGCGGAAATTCAGCAGAATGACCAAGGAAATTGACTGATTGTGTTTTATCGCCACGGATAGGCACACGATCAGCAGCAATCGCAATCCATTCACCTCGTTCTAAGCGTTGAGAAAGCTCTAACATTTTTTGTGCATCTAAATCTTCAACTTGAATAAGAGGTAAGGCGTCAGCACCAGCTTCAACTAATGCTTTGTTAAAGGCTTCAGCATTTTTGCTATGAACTAATACATTCAAATGAAAGTCTTCATGTTGTCCACTATCCACTAATGCTCGACAAATCTCGATGTTACCAAAATGCGAGCAAACAAGAATCTGACCTCGTCCACCTTGATCTACATCGCCATATAAATTATCAGCATCATCGATAATTAAATCCTTGTAATGGATTTTCCGTTGCCAAACCGCAAAGTTGTCACAAATGATTTCACCAAAAAAGAGAAACTGACGAAATACAGAAAAAGAAGGCAAATGACAATGTGGAAACTGCTGTTTGAGACGATGTTGGTAAGTTTTAATATTATTTCGCGCTTCTTTTGCCGTGAGATAAAAATAACAAACCACCACAAATGTGGCGATTTTAATTAACCATAATGGGCAATATTTCACGATTAATCGCGTGAGATTTAAGAAGAACGCATTTCCTCGCTCTGACTGTTTCGCCCAATGTTGGCTATTATCATTTGATGGATTCATAGCGGCTTTCCAGTTAATAGATAGCCCGTAAAGGTTTTTCCCTTTGTCAAACAAAGGCGTATCGGGAGAGTTCAGGTATTTGGGTTTGGAATCGTCCAATACGCGGCCGCCAAATCCGATGACCTGACCACGCGGATTACGGATAGGGAACATAATCCGATGACGGAAGCGGTCGTAATGTTTGCCTTCGTTATCAATGACCATGCCCGTATCCACCAACGCAGTATTAGGATAGGGTTGGAACACTTGCGCCAAAGGTTGCCAACCGTCAGGCGCGTAGCCCAAACCATAATGCGCGATGACTTCCGCGCTCAAGCCGCGTTTGTCCAAATAAGCCTTTGCCGCCGGATTAAATTTCAACTGTTGCGCATAAAAATCCGCCGCCGCCGCCGTTGTTTCTTCCAAAGTCTGCTGTTTTTTCTTACGTTCGGCACGGACTTCAGGATTATCGTTCTGCCCGCGCACTTTAG
>NZ_CALJRX010000104.1 GCF_937976265.1 uncultured Haemophilus sp. | reverse complement strand
ACTTGTTGAGGCGTACCTTGTTGTTCAGCGTTAATTGGCCATAAATAGCCTTCTTTGAGATCGTAATCTTTCGCTAAATAACTAAAGGCCCCTTCACTGGTCACTAACCAACGTTGGTCGGCAGGAATTTGTGCGAGTTTTTCACGTAAAGGTTTATCGAGTTGTTTGATTTTTTCTGCATACGCCGCTGCATTTTTTTGATAAGTATCAGCATTTTGCGGATCATATTTAACTAATGCATTTTTTATATTTTCGACATAAATCAACGCATTAGATGGCGACATCCAAGCGTGTGGGTTAGGGGCATCTTTATAAGGACCTTCATAAATAGAAAGTGGCGTGATGCCTTCGGTTACCACAACGGCTGGTTTGTCTTTGATATTTTGGAAGAAGCGCTCAAACCAACGCTCTAAATTTAATCCGTTCCATAAAATTAAATCAGCAGATTGAGCTTTTACAATATCTTTAGGGGTTGGTTCATACTCGTGAATTTCTGCACCAGGTTTGGTGATAGATTCCACCGTCGCGGCATCGCCCGCAACATTTTGTGCGATATCCTGAATAACAGTAAATGTGGTCACCACTTTAAATTTCGCTTCGGCTTGTAAAGCAGCTAAACCTAGAGCGATAACAGATAGGCTTTTAAATAAATGCTTCATGAGATCTCCTTAAAAATAATGATTGATTAGCATTCCGCAGAATAATACCATTTTTTATAAGGCCTTTAAATGAAAATAATTATCAAATAGATAGGCGATTAAAATTAAAAAGCGGAAAATTTTTTGCAAAATTGACCGCTCTTTTTTGAAATAATTAACCACCAACTTGTTGGATTAGGCGCTCCATACCCGCTTCATCATAGCCTTCTTCATATTGGGCTTCATCAACGGTAAAGTTGTGCATGCTCCGTCCTGCGATACAACCGTATTGTTCTAATTTTCCTTTGGTAAAGTTAGTACGAAACGCAGATGAATGGTTATTTAAACTGATCACCCCAATGGTAGCGCGATTGCATGGATTTTTATTCACGAAGACTAAATTATAGCCAGACTCACGAATATAGCCTGTTTTATTAATTGCTGCATCAAACACTTCTTCACGTACTAATTTATTGGTGTTTTTAACAAAAACGCTGCGTCCGCCTGCTTGAATGAAAGCACTTGGCATATTCGAGAGGTTTTTGATTTGTGCTTTGTTAAGAGAGTATTTAGCCAATTTAACCAGATCCATCACACTTGAAATGTTGCTTTCGGATAAGCCAGAACTATCTGAAAAGCGGGTAGAGCGCATACCTAATTCTCGTGCTTTCTCATTCATTTTTTGGATAAATTGCAAACGACTCATACCCGCAGAGCGAGAAAGAGCATGAGCAGCATAGTTGTCAGAATGGACAAGCATCGCTTTTAATAATTCATGACAAGAAATCGGCGTGTATTTTGGTAATTTTGTATGTGTGCCTTTAATGTAATCGTAATCGTCGTCAGTAATCGATGCAGTACAATTTGCGTTTCGATTATTTTCAAGAAACACATTCGCCGTCATTAACTTGGTGACAGATGCGATAGGTTGAACATGATTCGGTGAGCTACTTTCGAGCACTCGATCATGGGTGAAATCATACACGACATAAGATTGTGCCGTTGCCATTGCAGGCGCTAAACACAATACAGAAAGCACTTTTTTTAACATATCTTTAATATAGCTAACTTAGAGAATAAACCAAGGTTTCTATTCTACCAGTTTTTATATGGGTTTGGGATGTAGAAAAGAGAAAAATTTTGAAGTTTTTTTAACCGTACTTTTCCCTTTCATTTTTTTGATTTTTGCGATGCTGATCGCAAAGAAGTGCGGTCAAAATTTTCGTTGTTTTTCAAATCTGCTAGCTTATCCGTCGGTAAATCTGTAAAATCTCGGCTCATTTTTAATATGCGAATTTTTTGTTGCTCAATTCTGAGTAACATCATCGCCGTAATGTGTAATAACGAGGCTTTATGTTAGAACAACCCCTTTCATCCGAAACGAATACAAAAAAGATTAACTTAATGGATTTAACGCGTCAGCAGATGCGTGAGTTTTTTGCTGAATTAGGCGAGAAACCATTTCGTGCGGATCAATTAGTGAAATGGATTTATCATTTTGGCGAAGATAACTTCGACAATATGACCAATATTAATAAAAAATTACGAGAAAAATTAAAAGCGGTCGCTGAAATTAAAGCGCCAGAAGTGGCGGTTGAACAACGCTCTGCGGATGGTACTATTAAATGGGCGATGCAGGTAGGTGAACAGCAAGTTGAAACGGTCTATATTCCTGAGGCGGATCGCGCAACACTTTGTGTTTCTTCTCAAGTAGGTTGTGCCTTAGCTTGTACCTTCTGTTCGACAGCACAACAAGGTTTTAACCGTAATTTAACGGTGTCTGAAATTATCGGTCAGGTTTGGCGCGCATCAAAAATTATCGGTAATTTTGGTGTGACGGGTGTACGCCCGATTACCAATGTGGTGATGATGGGCATGGGCGAACCATTGTTAAATGTAGCCAATGTTGTACCCGCAATGGAAATTATGCTCGATGATTTCGCGTATGGATTGTCTAAACGCCGCGTGACGTTATCCACTTCCGGTGTCGTGCCTGCGCTCGATATGTTACGTGATAAGATTGACGTGGCATTAGCGATTTCACTTCACGCACCGAACGATGAATTGCGTGATGAAATCATGCCGATCAATAAAAAATACAACATCAAAATGTTGATGGATTCGGTACATAGATACTTAGAAGTATCGAATGCTAACCATGGTAAAGTGACAATTGAATATGTGTTATTAGATCACGTGAATGATGGCACAGAGCATGCGCATCAATTAGCTCAAGTATTAAAAAACACCCCGTGTAAAATTAACTTGATCCCATGGAACCCGTTCCCAGAAGCGCCTTATGGTAAAAGCTCAAATAGCCGTGTCGATCGTTTCCAAAAAACCTTAATGGAATACGGCTTTACGGTGATTGTGCGTAAAACTCGTGGTGATGATATTGATGCGGCTTGTGGTCAGTTGGCGGGCGATGTGATCGACCGAACCAAACGTACAGCAATGAAACGTAAGTTTGGCGAAGGTATTGACGTAAAAGCGGTTAACTAAGCTAAATAGAGCAATACTTGTAAAGGAAAAATGGTCTGGAGAAGAGTGATAAGATAGAGGAGTGATAAGATGAAATTAATCCCAATCAACATTCTAAGTGCGGTCATTTTTCCTTTTGTTTTTTCGGCTTGCGT
>NZ_CALJRX010000103.1 GCF_937976265.1 uncultured Haemophilus sp. | reverse complement strand
GAGTTTTTCAGAATTATAGCGGATTTTAAAAAAATAAAAAAAGAGAGAACATTGCAGTTCTCTCTTTTCATCATTTATGATTCTCATAAGTCGTCAGTGACTAAATCGTTTTTTAGCTATTGATGGAATAAGGTAACGGTTCAATTTTCAGAACGGTTCCATCTTCAGGTAAACGGAAATGCGTCCCTTCTTCTAAATCGTTATTCATCACCACTTGTAACCATAAAACGCCGTCAAAATTGACCGCACTTACGATCGTACCGGTTTTACGCCAAGCTGTTTCTAACTGCATTTCTATTTCGCTACCGATTTTCGGTGTAACCGTGGTTTCCCCCGAAAGCACATACATCGCACGTTTATTGGCGCCACGATATTTGGCGCGCGCGACGGTTTCCTGTCCGATATAACAGCCTTTCGTAAAAGAAATCGCTTGTTCGATAGCTTGTAGATTTAATGCCTGCGGGATAAATTCATTTTGCGTTTCCGCACTCAAGCTTGGTAAGCCCGCTTGAATATCCGCACAAAGCCATTGTTTTTCATCGCCATTAAAGGTGACATCTAACGGTGTAGGATTGAGCAAAATTGTACGATTTTCATCAATATCTAATTCAATCTGCGCGTGAATTCGACCGCACTTTTCACCAATCAAGCCGACAATTTGCCAATCCAATACTTGGAAAGTGACTTTTGAAAACACCGCGTATTTTTTTAAATGATCGAGTGGCGCCAATAAAGTTTTCGGCATTAAAATCAAAAACTGTTCTGCTGAAAGCTTAATTAAGCGGAATAAGGAATTCATTTTGCCTTTAGGATCGCAATGCGCGGTAAGCGTTGAAGCGCCTGCAGCCAAATGCACCACATCACAAGTTAATTGGCCTTGCAGATATTTCTCCGCATCCACGCCCGCCACTTCCACCAAATCATAGTGGTTTAATGAAATAAATGTTGCCATGATTTTTCCTATTCCAGGTTTTGAATTTGCTCACGCATTTGTTCAATTAATACTTTCAACTCCACGGCAGAAGCGGTGATATCGGCATTAATGGATTTTGATGCCAGAGTGTTAGATTCACGATTCAGTTCTTGCATCATAAAATCCAGTTTACGTCCCACTGCTCCACCTTTTTTCAAGATATTATTGGTTTCTTTCACGTGCATTTGCAGACGATCTAATTCTTCTGCCACATCCACACGTTGCGCCAATAAAATCATTTCTTGTTCAACACGTTGTGGATCAAGTTGAATCTTCGCTTCTTCAAAACGTTGCAATAAACGCTCTCGCTGCCATTGTAAAACCGCCGGCATTTGTGACCGCACTTTTTCAGCTTCTACCGTAATGCCATCAAGACGTTGTTGAATAATGGCTTGCAATTTTTCGCCTTCACGCCCACGCATTGCAATAAATTCCACCAACAATTCATCAAAAGCTGTCAACAAATCTTGACTGATGGCATCTAAATCTTGCTCAGCCGCTTCCACCACGCCGGGATAACGCAATACATCCGTTAAATTGATTTCGCCCTCGCCAGCTTGCGACTTAATCCATTGTAAAGATTGGATAACTTGATTCGCTAATTCTTTATTTAAATTGAGCTCAGCCGCCGCTTGTTTTTTGCTATCAATACGCAATGAACATTCAATTTTACCGCGAGTGAGATTTTGACGAAGTTTCTCACGCAACGCATTTTCCAAGCCACGGAATTGCTCTGGCAAGCGGAAAAAGTTTTCCAAATAACGTTGGTTAACCGAACGAATTTCCCAAACTGCATCGCCCCAATCCTTCTTGATTTCAAGGCGTGCAAAGGCTGTCATACTATAAATCATAAGCGCTCTCCTACTATTGTCTCTTGTCTTAATTGATTTGCCGGCTATTTTATCGGGAAAGTGCGGTCATTTCTACCGTACATTTTGTAGAAGAATTTTGTTTTCCCTACTTTACACACTGTAAAGATTAAAATACAATCATCGTAAATTTATTATTACAACCTAAGGAAGATAAAATGAACAAGACCGTGGGAAGTACCTTACTTGTTGCAGGAACCATGATTGGTGCGGGGATGTTGGCAATGCCACTCACCTCTGCAGGGATTGGCTTAACGGCGACTGTTTTCTTATTAATTGGCTTGTGGGCGGTGCTCACTTTCACCGCACTTTTATTCGTGGAACTGTATCAAACCGCTGACAGCGATGCAGGGATCGGCACACTTGCTGCGCAATATTTTGGTAAAGCAGGGCGAATTATTTCCACCACTGTTTTAATTGTCTTTTTATATGCCTTGATTGCTGCTTATGTGAGTGGTGGCGGTTCCTTATTAATGGATTTACTCCCAGCCATGGGCGATAAAGACACCATGAATAAAATCGCGGTGCTAGTATTCACCATTTTCTTCGGTAGTTTTATTGTCATCGGCACACACAGTGTGGATAAAATCAATCGCGTGTTATTCTTTGTGATGATTGCTGCTTTTATCTTAGTGCTCGCGTTAATGCTACCGAACATCAAATTTGATAACTTAATGGCGATGCCAATTGATAACGCTTTAATTATTTCTGCAAGCCCTGTATTTTTCACGGCATTTGGTTTCCATGGTTCCATTCCAAGTTTAAATAAATACTTAGACGGTAATGTGAAATCCTTACGCATTGCGATTTTAGTGGGTTCTGGCATCACATTATTTGCTTACTTTTTATGGCAGCTTTCGACGCACGGCTTACTCAGCCAAAATGAGTTTTTACAAATTTTACGTGAAGACGCCACGTTAAATGGCTTGGTGAAAGCAACCTTAGAAATCACCCAAAGCCCAATTATTGCGAATGCGGTAAAAATCTTCTCCACTTTAGCATTGGTCACTTCATTCTTAGGGGTGGCATTAGGTTTATTAGAATGTATCGAAGACTTACTCAAACAATCTTTTGATATTCATGCAGGGCGTATTTCATTAGGTTTAATGACCTTTATTCCCCCTGTGCTTTTCTCCCTTTTCTATCCAGAAGGTTTTATTCTCGCTCTGGGTTATGCGGGTCAAATGTTCGCGTTCTACGCAGTAGTTTTACCGGTAGCATTAGTTTGGAAAGCACGCTCAATCCATCCAAACTTGCCATACCGAGTATGGGGCGGTAAAGCATTGTTAGTGCTTGTATTGGTACTTGGTGTGATTATTACTTCTATTCCTTTTGCCATCCGAGCGGGTTATTTACCTTTTGTTGTCGGTTAAAATGAGCGAAAAAAAGACCGCACTTTTAAGGTGCGGTCTTTTTTTATTTGTTTTCATATAAATGTGTGACTAACTGGCCATTCAAGTATTCGCCAATATACACTTGGTCAACCGTCAGGTTCTGTTTTTCTAACTCAGCTTTAACCCATTCTTCATCACGATCAATAATTTCTAAAACATCATTATCTAATTGTCCATCAACAATTAATGGATAAAGTAAGTCTTCATCACTGTATTGAATAATCGAAAGTTGTCCATTTGGGTCAAATACCGCACGCTTAACCGTTCTGATTTCATAAATACCGGCTGCACGTAACTTAGACATGAGGTCATAAGCAGTAATACCATTTTTCATACATTCAGCGGTTTTTACCTTACCGTTTGAAATCACCCCAACTGGTTTGCCATCAATCAACGATTTAACTAATTGGTTATTGTTTTTGATAAAACGAAGGGTAAAAATCAATAATGTCCAAAGTACGAGTACTAAAAAGAACTGAAATACCCCAATACTATCACTATAAATCACACCACCAATGATGCCACCCAGCACATAGTTTTGTACCTGATCCGTCGCGGAGGTCGGCGCGGCGAGGTTGCCTTTGCCCATTAAGTGAATTTGAAGTACGAGTCCAACAATACCCATGGCCAATTTTAAGCCTAATAATATGTAGCCATCCATTATTTATCCTCCTTATCAATCACAGTAACATTCGGGTTTACTAAGTTAATTGGGGATAAGGTATACGCTGAAAAATCATTATTAAAATGGACTTCGAAATACTGATCCCGAATATTTAAAATCATGCCGTTCTTTAATGTACGGCTATTGGTACGAATATCTTCTTTCTGTAAATTTTGACTATCTTTCACCGAATTTAAAAATGTCACCAAGCTAGAGATATTAGCTGCATAGACTTCATTTCGCTCATATTGCTTATATTGCACACCGAGCAAGAAAATAATTAATAAAAGAAAGATAATACTGAGATCGCGATATTTGTTTTGTAACCGATGACGTAAATATAAGCTTGTCACCACAAGCAATGCACCTAACGAGACAAAAATGGCGATATATTTAAAATAACCTTCAAAAGACATCGCATTTTCTAAAAAAGCAAAAGAGAAAAAAGACATTTGTCATTCCTAATTTTAAAGAGAAAAACAGGTTGCCACTGTAGCACAACGAAAACTGACTGGCTATTTTTATCACAGAAATTAAATTCGTTTTTCCGAAAAATCCCTTTTATAATGACCGCACTTTTAGAATAAAAAAGAGAAAAATATGAAAGCAATTCAGCCCGAAGATCAGGGATATTGGCTGTTCACCAAAGGATCGACGCTTTATTGGCAGGAAAATGATCTGCCTTTTGGATCAGCAAAGGAACTCGGCCTCACAACGCAAAAAGCAATGTTGCTCGGGAAATGGAAATCACAACCTTTATGGCTTATGGCAGAAAATGATCAAGATGAACGAGAATACCTTTCCTTACGGAGTTTGTTATCTTTACCAACTGACGATTTTCATTTATTAAGCCGAGGCGTGGAAATCAATCATTTTTTGAAAACTCACCAATTCTGCGGAAAGTGCGGTCAAAAAGCGGAACAAACCCACGATGAGCTTGCGGTTCAATGCACAAGTTGCGGCTATCGTACTTACCCCGTTATTTGCCCTTCGATTATTGTCGCCGTTCGCCGTGGCACAGAGATTTTATTAGCCAACCATAAACGCCATTACACGCCAGGCAAAGCAGGTATTTACACCACGCTAGCCGGTTTTGTGGAAGTGGGTGAAACCTTTGAAGATGCCGTTCGCCGCGAAGTCTTTGAAGAAACCGGTATTCGTATTAAAAACATTCGCTATTTCGGTAGCCAACCTTGGGCATTCCCGAATTCACAAATGGTGGGCTTTTTAGCTGATTACGACAGCGGGGAAATTCAACTGCAAGAAACAGAACTGCATGATGCACAATGGTTTTCTAGCGCTGCCCCCTTGCCAGAATTACCGCCAACAGGTACTATCGCACTCAAATTAATTAATGCGACGCTTGAGCTTTGCAAAGCGGAACAAAATAAATAAAGGAAAGTCCATGTCTGAATTAAAAAATGATCGTTATTTAAAAGCCTTATTACGTGAACCAGTGGATATGACACCCGTATGGATGATGCGCCAAGCGGGACGCTATTTGCCTGAATATAAAGCAACACGTGCAGAAGCAGGCGATTTTATGTCTCTTTGCCGCAATGCGGATTTAGCTTGTGAAGTGACCTTACAGCCACTTCGTCGCTATGCTTTAGATGCGGCTATTTTGTTCTCAGATATTTTAACTATTCCTGATGCAATGGGCTTAGGCTTAAGTTTTGGTGCAGGTGAAGGCCCGAAATTTGCCCGTCCAATTGAAAATAAAAGTGCGGTCGAAAATTTACCGATTCCTGACCCTGAAGGCGAACTTCAATATGTGATGAATGCTGTTCGCACAATTCGTCGCGAACTAAAAGGCGAAGTGCCACTGATTGGTTTCTCTGGTAGCCCGTGGACACTGGCAACTTATATGGTTGAAGGTGGGAGTAGCAAAACCTTCAATAAAATCAAAAAAATGATGTATGCCGAACCACAAACTTTGCATCTTTTATTAGATAAAGTGGCGGATTCCGTGATTTTATACTTAAACGCACAAATCAAAGCAGGTGCACAAGCAGTCATGGTATTTGATACTTGGGGCGGCGTTTTAGGTCATCGTGAATATTTAGACTTCTCTCTGCAATATATGCATAAAATCGTCGATGGCTTAATTCGTGAACACGATGGTCGTAAAGTGCCGGTGACTTTATTTACTAAAGGCGGCGGTTTATGGTTAGAAGCCATGGCAAATACAGGCTGTGATGCACTAGGATTAGACTGGACCGTTAATTTGGCTGATGCGAAAGCGCGTGTGGGTCATAAAGTGGCACTACAAGGCAATATGGATCCAAGTGTGTTATATGCACCTGCAGAGCGTATTGAGCAAGAAGTGCGGTCAATTTTAGCTGATTTTGGACAAGGCAGCGGCCATGTATTTAACTTAGGCCATGGAATCCACCAAGATGTACCGGAAAGTGCACCAAAAATCTTCGTGGATGCCATTCATGAATTCTCAAAAGCCTATCATAAATAAGCGAGAAGAAAATGCGAAACCCAATTCACAAGCGCCTCGAAAATCTTGAAAGCTGGCAACATCTGACCTTTATGGCTTGCTTATGCGAACGCATGGCACCGAACTTTGCCCTGTTTTGTCAAATGACAGAACAGGATCAAGCAGAAAAGACCTATCACAACATTTTAAATTTAGTATGGGAATTTCTAACCGTTAAAGGGGCGAAAATCAATTTCGAGAACCAATTAGAGAAGCTTGAAGAAATTATTCCTGATGTGAATGATTACGACTTCTTTGGTGTGGTGCCAGCCCTTGATGCTTGTGAAGCGCTAGGTGAATTGTTGCATGCCATTATCGCTGGCGAAACACTCGAAAAAGCGATTCAAATCAGCCAAATTTCGTTAGGCACGGTTTGTTCATTATTAGAAACACAAGAAGATCGTGCTCTTTCTGAGACTGAACTGAAAAGCCGTAAAGAAATTGAAGAAGAACTTGACCTTCAATGGCAAGTCTATCGCTTACTCAAAGACTGTGAAAAACGCGATGTAGACTTGATTTTATCCCTCCGAAACGAGATAAAACAGGAGGGAATCTCCAATATTGGTATAAAAATTGAGCAATAACGTGAGATTTGTCACAATTTTTGCAAATCGGGCTTTTATTTCGTGCTCAGTTCGATTAGACTTGCCCAAGCCG
>NZ_CALJRX010000102.1 GCF_937976265.1 uncultured Haemophilus sp. | reverse complement strand
ATCTAAAAATCATATTTTATTTTATCTTTTATCAAATTGAAAAAATATGAATTACTTTTCAACTTTGTTAAAATATGAATTTCATATTCTTTAGTTTCATAGAGAGTGTTAACAATATCAACAAGTAATCTTTCTGCTCCTCCTGTTTCTAATGAATCAATACAGAAACCTATTTTTTTCATATTATTTTATCCTTTCACCCAATTTTTCTATCAGATACGAATACTTAAAATTTGAAACATGATTTAAAGTTTTTTCATATTTTTCTTTTAAATTTATTTCTCCAGATATTGTCTTTATTATCTCATCTTTTAATTCTTTTTTAGAATCAATTTCAACAATTTTCCCTACTTCATTATTATTTGTAATATCTTTAGCAGCACAGGTATTTGAAGTAATCACATAATTTCCAAAGGCCATAGCTTCAACCATTACAATTCCAAAACTTTCCCATCTTGAAGGTAATACAAATACTTTTGCTCTATTATAATATTTATATAAATATTAATTTGGAGGTTTTATTATGTACAAATCACTTAGAAAAATTCTGTTAATAATTTCGACAGTTATACTATCAGTTGTACTAGCTGCTTGTAGTGGAAAGTCACAAACTGAGTCTAAATCAGAATCTCAACCTAAACCATTAACATCTCAAGAAGTTATTGAAAAATATACTGAAGCTGTAAAGAATGTAAATAGTTTTAAATATACTTCAGATTTTACTTCAAAAACTGCTACAAAAAATCCAGAATCATCACCACTAGGTCCTATTAACTTAGATTCTGGAATTAGTAAAGATGGTGTATTGTCTTCGGAACCTTTCTCAATTCTGACTAACCAAACAATGACACTTACAGGTACGAGTCTTAAATTATCTAATTATATAAACGAATCAAATGAATTGTTTACAAGAGCAGGTAATGAACCTTGGAAAAAAACTGATTCTAAAAAAACTAAAAGCGAAAAATAGCAAAATGCCAATATTTTGCTTAAGAAAATTGGATATAAAGAGCAATATTGCGGTTATTGTTGGTAATTCGGCATTATTGCCACTATACATTTCAGCAAATTGAGGCACGATAAAAAGCAGTAATGCGAGTGTCAATAATAGAGAAATTCCCAACACCATTGATGGGTACAACATAATTTTCTGTAATTTGCGTTGTAATGCTAAAGATTGGCTACGATGAGTGGCTATTTTTTTACAAACAACGGAAAGTTTGCCCGTCATTTCTCCCACTTGAATCAGTTGAATTTCTTGTTGAGTGAGATATTTCCCTTGTTGTTCAATGGCTTGTGAGAATGCTAAACCAGATTCAATGGATTGCAGTAGTCGTTCAAGCCATTCATTGAGCATAATTTGAGTACAATTTTGTTGCAAAATTTGCAGACTGTTTTTTAACGGAATTGCGGACTGTAGCAATGTCGCTAATTGATTGAGTAATTCACTGATTTCTGAATTTTTGGGCTTTGCCCCAAATTGCCAGTTTTGTTGTAATTTGATGTGAGTAAGCCCGCGGCTTATTAATTGAAAGTGTGCTTGTTGTTTCGTATCCGCAATAATTGAGCCTTTTTGTTTCTGATTTAATGCGTTACTACCTTGATAATAAAAAAGTTTTTTAGTCATGAGTTTTTACCTAACACACGTTCAATTTCTTTCTCATCTGTTATGCCTTGGCTAACTTTTTCTAAACCACTCTCTCGTAAATTCTCAAAATCCGTTTGATAGCCATTCTGCTGCCAATGTAGAAATTGATACACGCCGATTCGACCTTGATAACCTTGATGGCAATCACAAGAATTTATTAAATTTCCACCGCACTTTGGACAGATTTTTCGTACAAGACGCTGAGCAATGACGAGCAGCAAACTGTTTTCAATCTCATGTTGTTGAATACCGAGTTGTTGTAAGCGAGAAATTGCAGATATTGCATCATTGGTATGTAAAGTTGAAAGCACCAAATGCCCCGTTTGGGCGGCACGTAGTGCAATCATTGCACTTTCTTCATCGCGAATTTCACCTAGCATAATGATGTCGGGATCTTGACGTAAAAAAGAACGTAAAAGTCGGCTAAAATCCAGTCCAATTTGCGGATTGACTTGGCTTTGAATAATGCCGTCAAGTTCAATTTCTATCGGATCCTCCGCCGTCATAATGTGTTTATCGGGCGTATTAAGCCATTGAAGTGCGGTGTAAAGTGAAATACTTTTTCCACTGCCGGTCGGTCCGGTGACTAAAATTAATCCCTGCGGTTGGCTGAGTGCCTGTTGGAACGAAGCTTGTTGGGCTTCCGTCATACCCAATTCGGCGAAGCTGAGTTCGACCGGTTTGTTTTGTTGGGCGCGCAGTACCACTTTTTCACCAGATCGGA
>NZ_CALJRX010000101.1 GCF_937976265.1 uncultured Haemophilus sp. | reverse complement strand
ATTCACAACAAACAATACGGTTAATAATTAATAATATAGAGAATGTGTTAAACCATGATAAAAAAAAATAATAAATGAGAAGATAGGTAGTCCAATATAATGTAAGCATGTATGGATTGATTGGATTGTAAATCGATCCATTATCTTGATTGTACTGATTTATTTGTTTTAGATGGATTGAGTCGGTTACATTTTTTGTAAGGCATTGGATAAGTGGTATGTATATTAGATAAACGGCAAATATTTGTCAATCATAATATGCAAAACATATATTATCTTTGATTCAGTCTTTTCGATAACTATCATTATGTGTTTTTATCAGGGAGATAAAATATGAAACACAAAGCACACATGAATCGTTTTACCGCGCTCAATACGGCAATGTCCGTATCGTTTGCTGCTTTCGGTTTGTTTGCGGCATCTGCTGCTTCAGCTGAAAATTACATTAGTATCAACAGTGATGCTGGTGTTCAACGTCCTAACTACAACAACGATGGTGCTACTGATCGTTTCGGTATGGCTATCGGCGTAAATACAAAGGCAACAGGTCATAGCGGTATTGCTATCGGTACCAGCACCACTTCTGCAGGGAGGTCTGCTACCGCTGTTGGTACTCTATCCAACGCGGATGGTGTTGCCGCTGCTGCCTTTGGTCAAGGTGCACAAGCAGTTGGTAATGTAACGACTGCTGCGGGTCAAAAAGCTCAAGCAACTGCTCAAGGTGCTACTGCTTTGGGTACTGGTGCTGTAGCTTCTGCAATGTATTCGACTGCTACAGGCGCAGCATCTTCTGCGTCAGGTCAGTCAAGTGTTGCTTATGGCCTGCAGTCTAAAGCTTCTGCTAATTCTGCAGTAGCTATTGGCTCTCGTGCGACAGCTTCTCATGATGGTTCCGTTGCTTTGGGTGCAGGTTCTGCAACTGCTGAAGCAGTAGGTACTAATAGTGCAACTGTAAATGGTGTCTCTTATAGTGGCTTTGCAGGTACTAATCCTCGTTCTACCGTTAGTGTTGGCTATGCGGGTGGTGAGCGTACTATCACTAATCTTGCTGCTGGTCGTATTAGTACAACCAGTACTGATGCTATTAACGGTAGTCAATTGTATCAAGTTGCTGCACGTTCGCAAGGTAACTCTACTGCAATCACCAATTTACAAAATCAAGTTAATGGTATTGGTAACCGCTTGAATGATATGGATAAGGATTTGCGTGCAGGTATCGCCGGTGCGACTGCAATTGCCTTCTTGCAACGTCCGAATGAAGCAGGTAAGAGCATGGTTTCTGCTGCGGTAGGCGGCTATCGCAATGAACAGGCTATTGCCGTGGGTTATGCTCATAACTCAGATAACAATAAATGGTCTGTTAAAACCGGTGTCAGTGTTAATACACGCAAAGACGTAAACTGGGGTGGTAGCGTAGGCTATCAATGGTAAGGCCTGAAGGGGTTGGTTGGTTCAGACGACCCCAGTTGAAGAATGATATCGATATAAAGGAAAAAACATGAAATTATCAATCATTTTGCCAGTTATCGTGGCATTGACTTTGGCTGCTTGTGGTAATTTAAGCAAAGTCAGCAAAGAAGGTACTACTGATAACCCTGTATGGCCTGATGCTGCTAAAACTACCTTCCGTCATGATGGTACTCAGCATGGTACTTGGCCGAATTGGGATAACGTCCGTCAAATTGAAGCGGGTATGAATAAAGACCAAATTTACGAATTGATCGGTCGTCCTCATTTCCAAGAAGGCTTGTATGGTGTTCGTGAGTGGGATTATTTGTTCAATTACCGTGAAAACGGTGAGCATAAAACTTGTCAATACAAGATTTTGTTTGACAAAGACAAAAATGCTCAATCATTCTTCTGGTTGCCAGAAGGTTGCGGTCCTAAAAAGTCTGCTCCTGAAGTAGTTCGTGAAGTGATTATTCGCGAGGTCGCTCCAGCTCCGGCTGCGCGTATCCGCCAGTAACTAGTAATAGTTTGATTTTATAAATTAAAACCGAGTTTTGTGATTTTGCAAAACTCGGTTTTGTTATTTTTACTGTTTAAATAGTAGTGTAATGGGATTCTGCACGGACAGTGGTTGTTTTATAATAATCCCTTGGAATTTGGTAAGGGGCGTTTGTGTCATATTTTTCACAATGAAAAGCAAAGTTGAATGATATTAGAACGTCCTGATATGTTTTAGGCATAATTGATGATAAAATAAGCACACTCTTTGCAAAAAAGAGAAAATAAGAAACGGATAACAAACAATGAGTATTGGATTATTACGAGTTTTGGTTCAAAGTCAGACAATCAACAGTACCCAGGCAGAGCATTACAACAATATATTAAAAACGGGGCAGGAAATCTTGCCCATGCTTTTTGCGGATAAGATTATTAGTCCAAGGTCTTTGGGTGAGTTGGTTGCGCGAGTTTTTAGTTATCCGCTCTTGGATTTACATTATTATCCACGTAACAATATTGTTATGGATGTTTTGACCGAAGAACAGATGGTTCAAAATCGCTGTGTTCCGATTTTTCGTCGCGGTCGAAAGGTATATTTAGCGGTTTCAGATCCTACTCAAATCCAAAGTTTTCAAAAAATAGCTTTTGCTTCAGGAGTGACGGTTGATTTGGTTGTCGTACCTGACGATCAATTAAGTTCCCTTCTAGAATGGTTAGGACAACGTTCTACTACCATCTTAAAAGAAATTAGTGAAGAACAAGAAGCTGCTCAACCCTCACAATCTCTCTACATTGACAATGAAGAAGCTGAAGATGGTCCTATCCCTCGTTTTATACACAAAACTTTATCGGATGCACTAAACGCAGGCGCATCTGATATACATTTTGAATTTTACGAACAAATGGCTCGTGTCCGTTTTCGCGTAGACGGACAGCTAAGAGAAGTGGTTCAACCACCTGTTGCCGTACGCGGACAACTGGCTTCACGCATCAAAGTAATGGCACGTTTAGACATTTCTGAAAAACGCGTTCCACAAGATGGTCGTATCCAAATCGCTTTCCATAAACATGGTCGTCCCATTGACTTCCGTGTAAGCACGTTACCTACACTTTTTGGCGAAAAAGTGGTAATGCGTATCCTGAATTCTGACGCAGCGACTTTAAATATTGACCAACTGGGGTTCGAGCCTTTCCAAAAAGAAATGTTGCTTGAGGCCATTCATCGCCCTTATGGCATGGTATTGGTGACAGGTCCGACAGGTTCAGGTAAAACCGTCTCTCTTTATACCTGTCTGAATATTTTAAATACAGAAGACGTCAATATTTCCACCGCGGAAGACCCGGCCGAGATTAATTTACCCGGCATCAACCAAGTCAACGTAAATGACAAACAAGGTTTGACTTTTGCTGCGGCGTTGAAATCTTTCTTGCGACAAGACCCTGACATTATCATGGTAGGTGAGATTCGGGACTTGGAAACCGCGGATATTGCCATCAAAGCGGCACAAACCGGACATATGGTGTTTTCAACGTTGCATACCAATAACGCGCCTGCGACCCTATCCCGTATGTTGAACATGGGGGTTGCTCCGTTCAATATTGCAAGCTCGGTCAGCTTGATTATGGCACAACGATTATTGCGTCGTCTGTGTTCAAGCTGTAAACGCGAGGTTGAGCGTCCTCCAGTTCCTGCATTGAAAAAAGCAGGATTCACAGATGAAGATTTAGCAAAAGATTGGAAACTCTACCGTCCTGTTGGTTGCGACAGCTGTCGTGGCAAAGGCTTTAAAGGGCGTGTCGGCGTCTACGAAGTGATGCCGATTACCGAGGAAATGCAACGTGTCATTA
>NZ_CALJRX010000100.1 GCF_937976265.1 uncultured Haemophilus sp. | reverse complement strand
CCAAAAACTATAATGAACGTAGTTTGAAAGTCTTTGAAAAGATTATTGAAAAGCCTGACATCAAAACACTGAAAAAATTGACCGCACTTGGCTTGCCTATTGCCATTGCGCTGTGCAGTGAAGTCTCACTCTTTGCATTAAGTAGTTTATTGCTTTCCCCATTAGGTGCGGATGTAGTCGCTAGCCACCAAGTCGCCTTAAACACGAGCTCTGTCGCATTTATGTTCCCTGTGTCGATTGCAATGGCGGCCACTATTTTAGTGGCACAAGAACTGGGTAATCACGCGCCGCAAAAAGCCAAAATAATGGCTTACGCTGCTATTATTCTTGGCTTAATTGTGGCAACGGGATTAGCTTTGGTTATTTGGTTATTTAGCGATAAAATTGCGGCATTAATTGTTGGCGATAACACAACGGTGATTGCTCTTTCGGGAAGCTTATTAACGATAGCGGCGATTTATCAATTCTCAGATTCGGTGCAAGTAGTAGTTAGCGGTATTTTACGTGGCTATAAAGACACTAAAATTATCCTTTATATCACGTTACTTGCTTATTGGGGCGTAGGTATCCCCGTTGGGTATATTCTTTCACGAACGGATTGGATTGTTCCAAGCATCGGTGCAAAAGGTTTCTGGGTTGCCTTTATCATTGCCTTAACCATTGCCGCCGCTTTACTCTTTATACGTATGCGAAAAATCCAATCACAATCTGATGAAGCCATTATTCAACAGTTAGAAAGATTGAAGTAGTTAAAGTAAAAAGTGCGGTCAATATTGACCGCACTTTTGTCTTTTACATCACTACTACATCAAATTGTTCTTGGTTATAGTATTGTTCAGTTTTGACTTGAACCTGTTTGCCGATGAACATTTCGATCTCTGGCAATAAACCGTGCGATTCTTCTTTGATTAAGTAATCCGCCACAGCTGGAGAGGCATAAACCACAAATTGTTCACTCGAGAATAAGTGGTTAACGCGAATGATCTCACGCATAATTTCATAGCATACTGTTTCAACCGTTTTCACGCGTCCACGACCTTGGCACGTTGGACATTCATCACATAAAACATGTTCTAAACTTTCGCGTGTGCGCTTACGGGTCATTTCCACTAAACCAAGTTGAGTAAAACCATTCACATTGGTTTTTACGCGATCTTTCGATAGCGCCTCTTCCAAGGATTCAATCACGCGATTGCGATGCTCATCGGTTTGCATATCAATAAAATCAATAATGATAATTCCGCCTAAATTACGCAGTTGTAGCTGCTGCGCAATGGCTTTAGTGGCTTCAATATTGGTGTTAAAAATGGTTTCATCTAAATTTCGATGACCAACGAAAGCGCCTGTATTGATATCAATGGTCGTCATGGCTTCGGTTTGTTCAATAATGAGATAGCCGCCCGATTTTAAATTCACGCGTTTTTCAAGTGCATTTTGAATACCACGTTCTACACCATAAATATCAAAAATCGGCTGATTGCCCGTATAAAGCATTAATTTTTCACTTAATTCCGGCATAAATTCATCGGTAAATTCTTTCACTTCGTTAAAACAAAGTTTGGAATCGATATGAATTTTCTCTAAATTAGCACCGATAAAATCACGTAAAATACGCTGTGGTAATGCTGGCTCGCCATAAATTTTAGAACGAGTTGGATATTTGCCTTTACGCTCAAGCACTTTACGCCATAAACGTTTTAAAAATTCTGCATCTTGGCGTAACTCTTCTTCCGTTGCACCTTCGGTGGCGGTACGAATAATAAAGCCGCCTAACTCATCACAAAAAGGTTCAACTAACGCTTTTAATCTTGCTCGCTCTTCTTCGCTTTCAATACGTTGTGAGACACCAACATGGCTATTTTCTGGCATAAAGACGAGATAACGAGAAGGCAATGTAATATCCGTGGTTAATCTTGCGCCTTTGGTGCCCAAAGGATCTTTTACCACTTGTACTACGATATCCTGCCCTTCTCGTACGAGTTCAGAAATGCTTTTTGCTCGGAATTTCTTTTGCTCGTTCACATCCACACATTCGGTATGTGAAACAATATCGGAAGCATGCAAAAATGCCGCTTTTTCTAAACCAATATCCACAAATGCGGACTGCATCCCCGGTAAAACACGGGTTACTCGACCTTTATAAATATTCCCCACGATGCCACATTTGGCTTGACGTTCAATGTGAACCTCTTTTAAAACGCCCGTTTCCACCAACGCAACGCGGGTTTCATTGGGCGTAACATTCATTAATAATTCAACAGAATCCATTTTTTCGACCTTAGTTTTAATGATATAAGTCTATCGAAAAGGGAAATAGAATAATAGACCCAAATAAGGTAAAATATGACCTTTCTCAAATTTTCATGACTTTTTTTGGGGTATTTAATGTTTGGTTTAGACCCAACACTTATTACTTTTAGTATTTATATTTTCGGCATGATTTTAATCGGCGTTCTTGCCTATTATTATACAAACAACTTATCTGATTACATTTTAGGTGGCCGTAAACTCGGGAGTTTTGTAACCGCTATGTCTGCGGGTGCGTCTGATATGTCAGGCTGGTTATTAATGGGCTTACCGGGTGCGGTGTATGTGTCTGGCCTGGTTGAAGGTTGGATCGCCATTGGTTTAATCTTCGGGGCTTATTTTAACTGGCTACTCGTGGCTGGCCGTTTACGGATTTATACCGAATTTAACAACAATGCACTCACATTACCGGAATATTTCCACCATCGCTTTGGCACATCACATCATCTCTTAAAAATTGTGTCAGCAACAATCATCTTAGTATTCTTCACCATTTATTGTGCTTCAGGTGTGGTTGCTGGGGCAAAATTATTCCAAAACCTATTTTCTGTCGACTACTCCACCGCCATTTGGTACGGCGCATTAGCAACGATTATTTATACCTTTATCGGTGGATTTTTAGCGGTGAGTTGGACTGATACCATTCAAGCTACTTTGATGATTTTTGCCTTAATTTTAACGCCATTATTCATCTTTTTAAGTTTCGGCGATACATCACAATTTGCTGAAGTACTCCATCAAGCTGAAATTGCTGCAAATAAAGACTTCACCGATTTATTTAGTTCTACCACGCCATTAGGTTTATTAAGTTTAGCGGCTTGGGGCTTAGGTTATTTTGGTCAACCGCATATCCTTGCGCGTTTTATGGCGGCTTATTCGGTGAAATCATTAATCAAAGCACGCCGTATTAGTATGACGTGGATGGTGATTTGCTTAGTAGGTGCTATCAGTATCGGTTTCTTCGCTATCCCTTATTTCTTTGCGAATCCTGGTGTGGCGAGCGTAGTAAATAATGAACCAGAACAAGTGTTTATTGAACTGGCTAAATTACTCTTTAATCCATGGATTGCAGGCATTCTACTTTCAGCAATTTTAGCGGCTGTGATGAGTACACTTTCTGCACAATTATTAATTTCTTCAAGCTCTATCACTGAAGATTTTTATAAAGGGTTTATTCGTCCAAAAGCGTCTGAAAAAGAATTAGTGTGGTTAGGTCGTGCAATGGTTTTAGTTATCGCGGGCATTGCAATTTGGATTGCTCAAGATGAAAACAGCAAAGTACTAAAACTTGTTGAATTTGCCTGGGCAGGGTTTGGTTCTGCATTTGGCCCTGTGGTGCTTTTCTCCTTATTCTGGAAACGCATGACCTCATCAGCGGCGATGGCGGGCATGGTTGTTGGCGCAGTAGTTGTCTTTTCTTGGAAATATGTGATTCCTCAAACCAGTGAGTGGTTTAACGTCTATGAAATGATCCCAGGTTTTACGCTTGCTAGCCTTGCAATTATTGTGGTTTCTCTCCTTTCTTCAGAACCAGAAAATGAAGTTAAAGAAACCTTTGAGAAAGCAGAAAAAGCTTATAAGGAAGCAAAATAATGATTGATTTTCGTCCTTTTTATCAGCAAATTGCCACCACCAATTTATCTGCTTGGCTAGAAACGTTGCCTTTGCAGTTAAAAGAATGGGAAAAACAAACCCATGGTGATTATGCAAAATGGTCAAAAATCGTGGACTTTCTCCCTGATTTACAGGCAGATACCATCGATTTAAAAAATGCGGTGAAATCTGACCGCACTTCCCCACTTTCAGAGGGCGAAAAACAACGCATTATCCATCATTTGAAGCAATTGATGCCGTGGCGAAAAGGACCTTATCATTTATTTGATATTCACGTGGATTGCGAATGGCGTTCTGATTTCAAATGGGATCGTGTTTTGCCTCATCTTGCGCCATTAAAAGATCGTACCATTTTAGATGTAGGCTGCGGTAGCGGTTACCATATGTGGCGAATGGTTGGTGAAGGTGCAAAAATGGTGGTGGGTATTGATCCAACTGAACTTTTCCTTTGCCAATTTGAAGCCGTTCGAAAATTATTAAATAACGATCGTCGAGCTAACTTAATCCCATTAGGCATTGAAGAAATGCAACCACTTGCGGCATTTGATACGGTATTCTCAATGGGCGTACTTTATCACCGTAAATCACCGCTTGATCATCTCACTCAACTAAAAAATCAATTAGTAAAAGGTGGCGAGCTCGTTTTAGAAACCTTAGTGGTTGATGGCGATGTGAATACGGTATTAGTGCCATCAGATCGCTATGCAAAAATGAAGAACGTGTATTTTATTCCTTCCGTTGCTGCACTCATTAATTGGTTGGAAAAAGTCGGCTTTACTAATGTGCGTTGTGTGGATGTCGCCACCACAACATTAGAAGAACAGCGTAAAACGGATTGGTTAGAAAATGAAAGTTTGATTGATTTCTTAGATCCAAATGATCACAGTAAAACCATCGAAGGCTATCAAGCCCCAACTCGCGCAGTGATTTTAGCCAATAAATAATTGCTTAAATAAAAAGAGCGGTCAAAAAATTCAATGTTTTTTGACTGCTCTTTGCTTTTCTATTTAAGGCTGTTACTCTAAGCAATGATAAAGATAAATGTACTAGGAAATGACATGGTAAGCGAAAATTTTTCAAATTTTGATGCTTTTTTAGCATGTAAAAATTTATCAAAGACAGAGTTATTGAACAAAGTACTAAATTCTAATTCGGTTTTTCAATATGAAGCAGCCCGAAAACTACAATTTTTTCAGTATAATGAAATTAGAGATATAATTAAGAGTATTCTTTTAGCCAGTCGATATAGCCGACACAGAGAAATTGCAGTTTTTATCTTGGGGCAAATACAGGTACAGCTTAATGATGTTGAACTAAATGAGATTTTATCTATATTAGTTTATTCTATTTGTCATGATAAAAGTATAAGTGTAAAGTCATCAGCAATATTTTCCTTGGGGCATCTATTTCGACATTATAATTTAGGAGAAAAAGCGTTTTACGAAATAGAAAAGGATATTAACTTAATTTGGGATATAAACAGATATTCTATCATTTTAGCTGTTGCATTTAGTTCTGCATACTTCCCCCACAGAAACTATATAAAAAAATACCTAATAAAAAACTTAAATAGCAAAAAATCACAAATTATTTCATGGATTTTATATTCATTAAGAGAAAAACACTATAAATCAAAATCAATTGAGCTATTATTAATTAACAGACTAAATCAAACCAATATAAATTCTTATATATACAATGAGATAATTGCATTCTTGATTTCAATTAACTCTGTGAAAGTTATACCTTATATTGAAAACATGCTATTAACTCAAAATAGAGTTGACAATGAAATTTATCTAGCACTTAAAAATAATTCATCAAAAAATCTTACAAAATTAAGAAAAATGATACTAGAAAAATTTGAATAATCATTAATTAGTTGTGACCTCAACAAACTATCAAAATTACGAATAGCATTTACATTAAAACGATGGGTAAAGCAGGATTTATCCTACTTTGACCTGATTAGATAATTTAGAGAACAATTATGAATGACGATTTAACAAAACTTTTTTTAAAATATCAAGATCACCCAACTTTTTTCAGTTACTCGCCTATTACTTCCGTACATGATTTAGGATGCATGGGGGAAACATTATTAAACTTAGCAGTTAACTCTCAAAATAAAAAAGATGTTATCTTATTAATAGAAAATGGCGCAAACGTGAATCAACAAGGTGAGCTGAACTTTACTCCGATTCAAAATGCCTGTTTTTATGGAAATCTTGATATTATTGAAGTTCTTTTAGAGAATGGCGCCAAGCCAAACATAAAAAATGAATTCGGATATGATGCGTACCATTATGCAACAGAAGAACATCATGATAAAAAAAGATCTAAGGAAATAATGAGCTTACTAAAAAGTTATAAATATTATAGATAGCATTAAACTCAATATTAAACGGAGACTGTCCTAAATACCTAGGACTGTCTCTTCTATTTTAAGGCAATATGCACCGTAATCTCTTCGCGATCGTGATACAAATGCTTCGCCTGAATATCAAATTCCAGTTCTTTTTCTGCCAACATCACCGCTAGATTTTCTAAACACAACATCACTTCTTGATAACGTTTTTTCATTGGCAATTTCAAGTTGAAAATGGTTTCTCGACACCAACCGTTAATTAACCATTTTCCAATTAAATTCGCAATTCGACTTGGTTGCTCCACCATGTCACACACGAGCCAATCGATATGCTTACGTTTTGGTGGTTGGAATTTAAATCCATCTTCCGGGCAGTGCTCTATTCTGCCAGTATCATGCAAACTGGCTGCCATTTTGCCGTGATCAACTGCATACACAAATAAACCACGTTTCACTAATTGATAGGTCCAGCCGCCAGGGCATGCACCGAGATCAACGCCAACCATATTTTCATTTAAGCGTTTACTTTCTTCATTTCGAGGAATAAAGGTTAAAATCGCTTCTTCCAATTTTAAAGTTGAACGACTTGGTGCATCCGCTGGGAATTTCAAACGTGGTATCCCCATAAAATGGGTAGAGTTATTGCCAAGATAGGAATACCCTACATAGCAGCAATTCGGCTGAGTGAAAAAACAATGTAAAATCTGACCGCGCTTTGCATTCGGCTTACCTTGTAACCAACCTTGTTTTTTCAACGCTTGGCGTAACGGCACGGTAAATTTTCGGCAAAATGTCGAAAGCTCTTTGGCTTCATTGGTATCGGCTGTTTCGACAAATAACTCTACTGCCTGCTTAAGATTAATGTCTTCTGCAATGTGTTTATATTGAGCCATAATTGGCGAGATACGATCTTGAGGATCGAGATTTTCTAAGAGATCTGACACAACGATCATTTGACGCGCAAAAATCAAACGATTAAAAGGGATTTCTCGCGCTAAGCGATCTGCATCGCCTGGTTGATAGCATTCAAAAATGACATAACCGCTATTTTCTACTACACGAGCAAAACCAAATACACCACGCTCAGAAGCGCGGTCGGTAATTTCTGCGGCGACTTCTTTTTCAAAGCCAATTCGACAATATAAGG
>NZ_CALJRX010000099.1 GCF_937976265.1 uncultured Haemophilus sp. | reverse complement strand
CCGCGTGGTAGGCTTTATGGTGTCGCCATTATTATGGAAGAAAGTGGCGCGAGGTCTATCAGCTGGACGTGTGCAATCTGTTGCCGTGAAATTGGTGGTAGAGCGTGAACGTGAAATCAAAGCATTCCAACCGGAAGAGTTTTGGGAAATTGAAGCGCTAACCCAAACGAGCAAGAAAGAAGACTTGCGTTTGGATGTGGTGCAATATAAAGGCAAGAAATTTGAGCCGAAAAATGAAAAAGAAGCTCAAAGTGCGGTCGATTTCTTAAATAAATCACATTACGTTGTCACAGATTTAGAAACAAAACCAACAGGTTCTAAACCAAGAGCCCCATTTATTACTTCAACCTTACAACAAACTGCAAGCACGCGTTTAGGTTTTGGGGTGAAGAAAACCATGATGTTGGCACAACGTTTATATGAAGCCGGTTACATTACTTACATGCGTACTGACTCTACCAACTTGAGCCAAGATGCATTAAATATGGCACGCTCTTATATCGAAAGCCATTTCGGCAAAGATTATTTGCCCGCTAAACCGAATTTCTATTCCAGTAAAGAAAACGCACAAGAAGCGCACGAAGCGATTCGTCCTTCTGATGTCAAACTGCTTGCGGATCATTTAAGTGGCATGGATAAAGATGCCGTGCGCTTGTATGATTTAATCTGGCGTCAATTTGTGGCTTGTCAAATGCCCGCTGCACAATATGACAGCACAACCGTCACCGTAATGGCTGGCGATTATGAGTTGAAAGCCAAAGGCCGTATTTTACGTTTTGATGGTTGGACAAAAGTCTTGCCACAATTAGGTAAAAATCCAGAAGACCAAATTTTACCGGCTGTGAGTTTGAACGAAACATTAGCACTAAAAACGGTTTCGCCAAGCCAACACTTTACCAAACCGCCCGCTCGTTTTACTGAAGCTGCATTGGTTAAAGAATTGGAGAAACGTGGTATTGGTCGTCCTTCGACTTATGCGGCAATTATTTCGACTATTCAAGAACGTGGTTATGTACGCATTGAAAATCGTCGTTTCTATGCCGAGAAAATGGGCGAAATTGTTACTGATCGCTTAAATCAATCTTTTACTGATTTGATGAGCTACGATTTCACTGCCAACATGGAAAATGTATTAGACCAAATTGCATCCGGTGAGAAAAATTGGAAGGCTGTGTTAAATCAATTCTTCAAAGATTTTTCTACCCAACTTTCTACGGCTGAATTAGATGAGTTAGAAGGTGGAATGAAGCCGAATAGCCTTGTGCTCACCGATATTGATTGCCCAACTTGTGGCCGCAAAATGGCGATTCGCACAGCAAGTACAGGTGTCTTCCTTGGTTGTTCTGGTTATGCATTACCACCAAAAGAGCGTTGTAAAACGACGATTAATCTTATTCCTGAAGCAGAGTTACTAAACGTATTGGATGAGGCTTCTGAGACCAAAGCTTTAATGGATCGTAAACGTTGTCCGAAATGTGGAACGGCGATGGATAGCTATATCATCGACCCACATCGTAAATTGCATATTTGTGGTAATAATCCAAATTGTGATGGTTATTTGGTTGAACAAGGCCAATTTAAAATTAAAGGCTATGATGGTCCGATTGTAGAATGTGATAAGTGTGGTTCAGATATGCACTTAAAACTCGGTCGTTTTGGTAAATATATGGGCTGTACTAGCTGTGATAACACCCGTAAGATTTTGAAAAACGGCGAGGTTGCACCGCCAAAAGAAGAGCCGGTTCATTTCCCTGAACTGAAATGCGAAAAATCTGATGCGTATTTTGTATTACGTGATGGTGCAAGTGGCGTGTTTATGTCTGCACATAACTTCCCGAAATCACGTGAAACACGACCAGCAAAAGTGGCTGAATTAGCGCTTTATCGTGATCGTTTACCGGAAAAATTACGTTATTTAGCGGATGCGCCACAAAAAGACCCTGAGGGTAATGAAGCCATTATCCGCTTCAGCCGTAAAGAAAAACATCAATATGTGACATCTGAAAAGAATGGCAAAGCCACAAAATGGATTGTGGATTATATTGATGGGAAATGGGTAGAACGGAAAAAGTAGGATGAACATCACGGTTTATTGTGGTGCGAGTTTAGGTAATGATTCTGCCTATCAGGCTGCCGCAAAAAAATTAGGAAAATGGATTGCTGATGGTCAACATACTTTAGTTTATGGTGGCGGAAAATTGGGATTAATGGGCGTGGTTGCAGATACTGTACTTGCTCATCAAGGCAAAGTAATTGGTATTATCCCTCAATTTTTACAAGACAGAGAAGTTTCGCATCCTAATTTAACTAAGACCGTGGTTGTTGAAAGCATGTCTGAGCGAAAAAATAAAATGGTTGAGCTTGGCGATGCTTATATTGCTTTGCCTGGTGGACCTGGCACTTTAGAAGAAATTGCTGAGGTGATTTCTTGGGCGCGAATTGGAAAAAATAACAATCCTTGTATTCTATTTAATGAAAAGGGGTATTTTGATTCATTAAAGTCCTTTTTTAGTCATATGGTAAAAGAAGGCTTCTTTACTCAAGGTGATTTTGAGAAAATTTTATTCTCGAATAATCTTCAAGAAATCGAAACCTTTATTGAACATTACCAACCTCCAGCGTTAAGAACATATTAAAAAAGTGCGGTTAAATTGATGATTTGACCGCACTTTTTTATGATTAATGATGATGATGTTCTGGTTTTGGTGGTAATTTAGCACGCGCTTTACCAACAGGTAAAATCAACGTTGTGTAATTTGCTGATTGTTGACACACCTTTTGATCTTCAAATGGTTCTTTATGAATCACTTTAAGTTTCCAAACACCTTCAATTAATGGGATAAAGTTAACTTTACCTTCACTGTCCGTTTTACCTGAAAACGCTTGTGGTTCACGGTGAGATGTTGCCGCTTCCATATCTTTCACGACAAACGTATCAGACGTTGCGATAATCGTTTCGCCCGCAAGCGGTTGGTCTTTATAGAAAATTTGAAGAGGGAAAGCTTCGCCCGCTTTAATTGTTTTTGGATCTTTGAGTGGCACAATTTCAAGTGGTAAGCCGATACGTGTCATCGCCATATCCGCATTCAATGGTTTCTTACCAACCACAGTAAAGGCTTTACCAAACATTTGAGTTTGTTCGCAATAGAATGCATTTGGTGTGCCTTGTAAGTTATCCATTTTCCAACCTTCATTATTTTGTGACCAGAAAGTTGGTTTATAAGTCGCTGTTACCCAATATGAACCGTCTTTTAACGGTTTTTCTGATTGATATTGGTAGTTTTCACCTTTTTGTACTAATGTTTGCATTTCACCATCTTGATTGATGAGTTCCATCGGTGGAAAAATAGCGAGACGTTTTTCAGGAATTTTTTCAACGTAAGGGTAGTCACCATAAGCTAAATCAGCTTTTAAAACGCTATTAGAAGCTAGTTGTGCCGGTGTTGCAACCCAAACTTCATGGGCTTGCGCGAGCGCAGAGAAGCCAAGTAGTGCTACAATTAATGTTTTTTTCATTGTCTTTCCTTTTTAATCAATAAATCAATTTATAGAAAGTCTTCGATAGGGCGGACGAGTATAACGAAAAAGAAATGATGAGACGAATAGAAAAAGTTGATTTTGTGAGAAACTTCACATTTTTTTAACAAAAAAGTGCGGTCAATAAAACGATTGTTTTTCTGACCGCACTTGTTTTAAATAAAAAGCTAAATAGGCTTATTTTTTAGATGGTTTAATGGCTAATAAATTGCAGCTTAATTTACTAATTACATGTTCAGCTGTATTACCTAATAACGCTGCAGATAAACCCGTTCTTCCCACTGTACCTAAAATCACTAATTCAGCTTCAATTTCTTTCGCCACTTCAGGAATCACTTCTTCAGGGAAACCTTCGCGTACATGGGTATGATCTTCATCAATACCAAATTTTTGACGTAAGGCTTTCATATTGATGAGGTGTTGGCCACGAATGCCATTTTCATAACCTGAAGTATTAAATTCAGGTAAATCAATCGCCATATTAATTGGCGCAACAGGGTAGGCTGCCACTAAATGTACATTACCACGGTTTAAGTTTTCCGCTAAACTCATCCCTGTTGAAACTAACTCTTGGTTGAATTCATCTTGATATTCTTGTTCACCCGATACATTCACTGCGACTAAAATACGGCGTTGGTGTTTCCAGTCACCATCACGCACCATCAATACTGGGATTGGACATTTACGTAATAATTGCCAATCTACCGGTGTGAAAATCAATGAAGTGAAACTTTCTTCATCTTTAGTGTATTTCACAACGAGGTCGTATTGATTTTTTTCAACTTCTTCACGAATCGCATCCGCTTCATTGCTGCTCCATACAATGTGAGAGTCAAACTCAATTGCCGGATCAGCATATTTATCTAAATAAAATTGCACAGCTTGACGTTGTTGTTCAACGGCTGTTTTATGCATTTCACTGCGTTCTTCAGAAGAAAGAAGGGCTGACATCTCATACGATAAGTCATAAACACTCAAAAGGGTGGTGATTTTTACCTTTGTTTCATTTTGCTGTTCTTTAACAAGACGAACGGCACGAGCTAGAGCATATTGTTTTTCGTTATCAGGATTGAGTACAACAAGAATATTATTAAATTTCATAAAACCTCCAAGATATGAGATATCGATAGGATAGAAAAGATTTTAAACGATGACAAGAACCGATTATCAAAAAAGTGATCTCGTGCAAGTTTTTTTGTTTCAAATGTTAAAAAAGCGTGAAAACTCACGCTTTTAATTTATTCTGCTAATTGGATTTTGGTTTTATGTACACCGGTTAAATCAATCAATGCATTAATATCATTAATAGTAATGTATTTACCTTGAACAGAGAGTACACCCAATTTTTGGAAACGACCAAGTAAACGACTGATGGTTTCAACAGTTAAACCAAGATAGTTACCGATATCACTACGAGTCATGGTTAAGCGGAATTCTTTCGCAGAGAAACCACGAGCAGAATAACGTTTTGATAGATTGTGAATAAATGCCGCTAAACGTTCTTCAGCATTCATTTTAGAAAGTAATAAAATCATTTCTTGATCGCTTTTGATTTCACTACTCATCAAACGCATAATTTGCTGACGAAGCTTAGGCATTTTGCCAGATAAGTCATCTAAGATATCGAATGGAATTTCACACACCATGGCGGTTTCCAAAGCCTGTGCAAAACTTGGATGTTGCATATTAGTGATCGCATCAAAGCCCACTAAATCACCAGGCAAGTGGAAAGAGGTAATTTGTTCTTCACCGGCCTCACTAATGGTATAAGTTTTAATGGTTCCAGAACGAATTGCATAAATGGAATTCAGTGTATCACCCGCTTTAAAAAGGACTTGAGATTTTTGGATGGGTTTTTTACGCTCGATGATATTATCAAGCTGATCAAGCTCATGTTCGTTCAATGTGAAAGGGATACAAAGTTGACTAATACTGCAATCCTGACAATGAATTGCACAACCACCTGATTGAACTCTGCGTCCTGATTTGGTTTCTGAAACGAAATTCTTCATTTATTCCTCAAATCGATAAATATAGTGTAAAATTGATCTAACGCAATTATTCTACCACTAAATAGTCAATTTAAGAAGTTATCGAAGAGTAAATCAATATGGCTGCAGAAAAATTAACCAAAAAACGTTTAATACAAATTATTATCATGCTGATTATTTTAGTCAGTGCATTCGTTTGGCGATATATATTGTAATAAGTGCGGTCAAATTTTTGATTGTTTTGAGAAGAAAAAAAGAGCCACAATTTTGTGGCTCTTTGTTTTTAAGTTTAAGTCAAATTACCATTCGTAACCGACACCTGCACCCACAGTAAATTGACCGCGAGTATCTGCAGCGCCATTTACGTTGGTTGACCAGTGACCATTATCTGAGTTACGAGACGCTTTAATTGCAATTGCGCTTTCACCGCGGTGATGAGCGACCCCGGTTGATACCATGCTCTTGCCATCTTTACGTGCAGATGGCGCAGAAGCGATTGCTGCAACGCCTGCAATACCTGCGCGAGATTTACGGTCAACATCATTAACTTTCTTATTTAAAGTATTAATTGCTTTAGTATTGTTAGCGATGTTTTGAGTGTTGGTAGCGATATTTTTAGTATTGTTAGCCACATCATTTTTCACTTTATTTAATTGTGAAACATTAACCGCATCGTTATTATTTTCACCATTTGCAACATTGATAACTTTTTTGTTACCGGCATTAATTCCATTTTGATCAATTTTGATATTGGAATTATTGATGGTATAAGAATCTGCTTTGATGTCTTTTGCTGTACTAACAGTATAAGTTTTCACTTGATTAGCATCATCATAAGCTTCTTCTACATTAATATTGTCGCCCGCTTTCACTTTTACGTCAGATGTTCGCACACGAATATTGTCTACGCGATCATTTGCATGCTTAATTGCATCATGAACAGTATTTTTACCGGTTCCACCAATATTATTCACCGTAATTGTGCCATCTGGATTAATTGATGTATTACCACCAATAATATTTTTCACTGAGTTTGCAACATTATTTACGGTACCAGCAACAGCATAAAGTTGTGAACCATTAATAGCATCAGTTGATGTTGCAGAAATATTACCAGCTCCCACATTTATAATTTGGCGTTGATGAGGCGTAATTGTGACAGTACGTGAAACAGTATGATCTGGTGGAGTATAAGTTGTAGATTCTCCAGCACCGACAGATACAACAGAGAT
Organism: uncultured Haemophilus sp.; assembly: GCF_937976265.1. Classification (GTDB taxonomy): domain Bacteria; phylum Pseudomonadota; class Gammaproteobacteria; order Enterobacterales; family Pasteurellaceae; genus Haemophilus_D. Next base: position 680 of record NZ_CALJRX010000099.1, on the reverse strand, counting down.
TGGCGTATTACCAGCAAAGCCACTATACGTTAAACTTCCTACAGTCGCTGTATTTTCACTCGTTGCATCGCGAGTTATTGTACCAGTACCTAGAGCAACAGATTTCTCATGTTTCGCATATGAATCTTTAGAAAGCGCGACACTTTGCTCACCTTCAGCATTTGCTAAATCACCTAGAGCAGTTGACCATTTCCCAGTTGATGTTGTTGATGCCCCAATAGCGACAGCTGAATCTCCAGTAACAGTAGAATCATTACCAACAGCAACTGATGAGTCTCCTGATGCGGTAGAGTTTGTACCTAATGCTAGAGCACTAGTAGCTGTTGCTGAAGCCTGAGCCCCAAAAGCATTGCTATTTTCTTTAGTAGCTTTTGCTGTCCAACCAATAGCAACACTTGTGTCACCTTGTGCATTAGTTGCATAACCAATACCAACAGAATGATGTCCTGGAACGGTATTGTTATAACCTACAGCTGTTGCATTTTCACCACTTACCGTATTTTTTGCACCTAATGCTGTAGATCTGTGTCCTGTAATTTTATTTTCTGTACCAAATGCATTGGCATCTTGACCATTTACAGTATTTTCGTTACCAAATGCTGAATTTGAGCCATTAATAGAGTTAATCGTATTACCCTGCCCAAATGCAGTACTTGATTCGGTAGAGTGAACCGTGTTGC
>NZ_CALJRX010000098.1 GCF_937976265.1 uncultured Haemophilus sp. | reverse complement strand
CTTCTAAACCCTCACGAGCCCCTAAATAATGGCCAAAGAATGAACTCGTAATCGCGAAGAAAGCCACTAATGGTGCAAAATAAGAAATGTATGGATTATCAAATTTGTTCGCAAGATACGACAAGATACTGATATTTTGCGCTTTTGCCTCTAATAACTCTGCCGGTGTTAACGTTAATACGCAACTAAACACAAAGAACATCACGAAGAAAAGTAATACGGTTGAAGTCCCTTTTTCTGTACGACCAATGTGATATTCCGTTGTATTAAAATCTTTATATTCACGTTGTTGAGAAAGTGTGAAAGAAGAAATTGCCGGAGAATGGTTAAAAGAGAAGACCAACACGGGAATAGTTAACCACAATGTCGTCACAAAACCACTCGCTGTAGGAAGCTCATAAAGCATTGATGCATTCCATTGAGGAATGAGATAGATTGATAATGCAAAGAGAATCAATACCAATGGGTAAACCAATAATTCAGTGATTTTTAACATCACTTTTTCACTGAACAACATGACCGAAATCAAGATCGCAATCAATACAAAAGAAAGAATGACACGATTTGGTGAAGCCATACCTAATTGGTTTACAATAAAAGAATCGACGGTATTGGTGATCCCGTTTCCATAAATCAATAGAATCGGGAAGATCGCAAAGAAGTACAATAAAGTAATTAATTTACCCGCTGTTGCACCAAAATGCTCTTCTACAACTTCAGTAATATCACTGCCTGGTTTAGAAGAAGATAAAACGAAATAAGCCAATCCACGGTGTGCAAAGTACGTCATCGGACCAACCAAAAGAGCCATAACCACCAATGGCCAGAAGCCCCCCATCCCTGCATTAATTGGTAAAAATAATACCCCTGCGCCCACCGCAGTACCAAATAAATTTAACACCCAAGCGACATCAAATTTATTCCATTTTTTGTTAGTTGTCGTGCTCATATATACACCTCTAAAGTTAATTGTAAAATCTGTTATTTAATGCCCTAGCACTAAATCTGTGGCGGCATTATGATGAGGAAAAAAATGAAGTGCAAAGCACAAAATAAGAAACTGTGACCGGGCTAACAGTTTTATCTACGTTTTTTGCATAAATATTTATCTAGATCAAAAAAGTGCGGAGAGAAATTTCAATGAATTTAAAGGTATGAGAAAACATGAATAGAATTTAAATTAACTAAGAAAAGCAAAAAGCCGCTAAATTTCTTTAGCGGCTTCTTAAAATTTGGCTCCTCCTGCGGGACTCGAACCTGCGACATATGGATTAACAGTCCAC
>NZ_CALJRX010000097.1 GCF_937976265.1 uncultured Haemophilus sp. | reverse complement strand
GCAAATACACCACTTGCAAGCGTCAAACCAAACAAAAGTGCGGTCAGTTTTAGGGATATTTTTTTCATATTCGAAACTTAATCTAATTTTTCTACTAGCACCAATCTTTCTTCATTCACACAATCCACTAAAATGCGTTTTACCCGATCTTGCCAAAGGCTTTGGAAATGTGTGATTTCATCTGCTTTTAATTGATTGTTGAATGCTCTTGGCAGCAACTCACGGATTTCATCTGACCATGGGGCTACTTCATCTAAATTAAGGATTAATTTAACCGCACTTTGATTATCTTTACGTTTTAAAATGAAGGTCGCATCACTTTCATTATTGAAGCTCAATAAATTTCGGCGAGAAAAACGTTTAGCCACACCCATGCCAGCAAAACCAACTTCCGTTGTTGCGCCCGTAAGCAACGTTGCGATAGAGGCAACCACACCTGTTGTGCCTTCTTCTCTACCTTTTGTCATCAATACTTCAATATTGCCACGCTCGGGTATGTCATTACCATAAAGCGCTTTTAAACCTCGAATAACCGCAACAAAGCTTCCTGCAACAGTCGGGCAAGAATGACCCGCCAGTTTCACAGCATCTTGATAAGAATAGGTCATTAAACCACCTTCTGCTGCACCTAAAAATGCAGCTAAGGGATCACGCAAACAAATCGTCGGTGCTTGCTCAAAGAAAGTAGGAACGCCATTTTTAAATTCAATTGTCATAGTAAGCTCCATAGGATTATTCGTCACTTCTATTATGAAATGAAACTACTTACGAATTTTCCAACTTTTCTTGGTTTTCATTAAACGTACTTTGCCGTCTTTGGAGACATAGCCGCCTTTAACTACCTCTAAAATCGTGTTTTCTGGCAAATCAGACGCAAACACTTCAACCTGTTGCTTATCTTCCGAAAGGATGCCATAAACCGCTTGCGTTTTATTGGCTGGATCGTCTAGCTTAATATCCGCTACATCAAACACTTGTACACAAGCTTTTTTCAAATAAGAGTAAGACTCTCCTAAATTTTGAAAGCAACCGTGAGCATCTGATTTCCCTTTGTCCAGACACAACATTTCACCTTGAGATTGTGCATGACTACAAGCGGTCAAAATCATCGCTGAAGTTGCAAAGGCTAAGGTTTTTTTCATCATTTTAGAAAATCTCTTTTAATTTGGATTCATCTAAAATAACACGATCATCATCTAACAATAATGCTGGAAAGCCCGCATAGCCTTGTGCTTTTGCATCATCAAATGCGGCGTGACGATCACGCAAACGCAACCATTGTTTCAAGTTTGGAATGGAAGATAAGACTTCCACTGCCTCATAATCCACGCCCAAGCGTTTTAACTCTGCGACAAATGGCGCTGTATCTGGGCAATCTGCTGCGTAATAAAGAATGGGTTTCATTATTCACCTCCTTTTTCTGCTGCCGCAGTTGGGTTCAATTTCGGTTCGCCAATTTTGGTTAAGCGGTTACGATCTCGATGTTCAAATGGAGCATCATAATTCGGGATAATCAGGATTGTGGTTTGATCGTATGACCAAGTGCCATCATCATGGAATTTCACCGTCATTTCAAAACTTTCCGTAGTAAATGAACGCTCTAAGAACGGATTCGAAATGATGCCGTTTGTTAGTGAACCGCGCACCGCTTTTACCGTAAACTCTTTCGCATCAGCCGGTGCATTACCGACAGCAATAAACGTTTGGCCGCGTGGAATGCTACCTGTTAATAAAATATTGCCTGTTGCAGGTTCCCATAACCAATAACCTACTTGATCGTGGAACATTTCCACTTCGCCTGGTTGTACAATATGGGTGTGATAGCGTAATCCATAATAGAGTTGCGGACCATTGGTTTGCGCGTCCGTTGGATGGGCTTCGTAACGTTCGATATAAGGATCTTTTTCTGGTCCTTCTGCTTTCGGGTTGATATCCACACCACGCTTACCTTCCCAAACACCGGCTAATCTAGCCAATGGGCCTAAATTCGCGAGTGTATTAGGATCAGTTTCTGCTTCCGTGTAGATATCGTCTGGGTATTGAAAATCTTTCATCATTTTCTCCTTATATCGTTGTGTTAATGCTTAAAGTGCGGTTGTTTTTTTGCCTATTTTTTACAGCCTGGGAAACCTAAGGCCTCACGGCTCGCATAGTATGCTTCAGCCACGCCTTTGGTTAATGCACGAATGCGTAAAATATAGCGTTGACGTTCTGTGACCGAAATCGCCTTACGTGCATCTAACAAGTTGAAGCTGTGTGCAGCTTTTAAAATGCGCTCGTAAGCCGGTAATGGTAACGGACGTTCTAATTCTAATAAACTTTTCGCTTCTTTTTCATATTGATCGAAGCAGTAGAATAAGAAATCAGTATCGGCATATTCAAAGTTGTAAGTTGATTGCTCCACTTCGTTTTGATGGAACACATCACCGTAAGTGGTTTTGCCAAGCGGGCCGTCAGACCAAACTAAGTCATACACAGAATCTACGCCTTGAATGTACATCGCTAAACGCTCTAAACCGTAAGTCACTTCACCTGTTACCGGTTTACATTCTAAGCCACCCACTTGTTGGAAATAGGTAAACTGGGTCACTTCCATACCGTTTAACCACACTTCCCAGCCTAAACCCCAAGCCCCTAAGGTTGGGTTTTCCCAGTTATCTTCCACGAAACGAATATCGTTTTGTGTTGGATCGAAACCGAGCATTTCAAGTGAACCTAAATAGAGTTCTTGAATGTTATCTGGAGACGGTTTAATCACCACTTGGAATTGATAGTAATGTTGTAAACGGTTTGGGTTTTCGCCATAACGACCATCGGTCGGACGACGTGAAGGTTGCACATAAGCAAATGCCATCGGCTCTGGGCCTAATGCGCGTAATGCAGTCATTGGGTGAGAAGTTCCTGCGCCCACTTCCATATCAAAAGGTTGAACAACGGTACAACCTTGATTTGCCCAATATTCTTGCAAGGCTAAAATCATGCCTTGGAATGTTTTTACGTTGAATTTTGTACTCATAATTTTTTTAATAACAATGTGATGAAAAATACAGGCATTATACTTGAAACTATAAGGCGGATAAAGGCGAAAAAGTGCGGTCAGAAAAATCCTTAAATTTTTTATTTCTCTTAAATTTCATTCATTTTGATGATGAGTTATTTTCATCGCCAGAAGTTTGCGCGCCAAGCGTCTAATGTGTAAACTGCTGGCGTTTTTATACAGACTTTTATCCTAGGGATTTTACAATGAAAAAAAATGTGATTACTTCAGCGATTTTATTAGCAATTCCAGCATTAGCAGCCGCTGAAGAGGTGGCAAAATTAGATGTGATTAACGTCTATTCTGCCTCAGCCACCCCAACTAGCCTTCATCAAACGGCTTCATCTGTTACTGTTTTAACTGAAAAAGATTTTGCACAACGTGGTGCGACTTATGTCAGCGACGTATTGAAAACGGTACCAAGTTTAGCCGTGAGCGCTTCAGGCGGTCGTGGCACATTAACCAATGTATTCTTACGCGGTGCGGATGCAAACCACACAGCGGTGATTATTGATGGCGTGAAAGTGAACCCTGTTTCTGGCTATGGCTTTGATTTCGGTGGCTTAGCATTAAGCAATATTGACCGCATAGAAGTATTACGTGGCGAACAATCTGCCCTTTGGGGAAGTGATGCGATGGGTGGTGTGATTTACATCACCACGAAAAAAGGCCTAGAAAAAGGCAAAACCTTCAATGTGGATTACGATTTTGGCACTGGCTCTAATCGTACGGTAGATGGTTCATTAACCCTTTCAGGCTCAAATAACGGTTTCTATTACGCTTTACATGGTGACAGCCACCATACCAAAGGCATTTCAGCACTCAGCAAAAACCGCTTTAACTACACCGCGCAAGATGGCACAGCGGTAAGTACTGGTGGTTCAAGCGAACGCGATAAATTCCATCGTGATAACGCCTCTCTTCGTTTCGGCTATGACGATAACCAAAAAGGTTTTGATTTCTTAACCTCTCACAGCAGCCAAACTGCTAACTTTGATAACAGCGCAACCGATGAAAAAGGCCACTACACTCGCACACGTGAAACCTTATTCAAATTAAGTGGTTTCTTGGGTAACGATGATGAATTGCTTAAACACAAAGTGGGCGTAAGCCATCTCAAAACTGACAGCGATACCGTTGGCTACACATCGGCTTACGATGCGAAAAAACTCAACGCAAACTATCAATTAGACGTCAATTTCGATCGTGAAGGCACTCTCACGCAAGGTTTAAGCTTCTTAACTGACTATCAAAAAACAGATTTCAACTCGTCTTATTTCAACAATGCAGGCAATAAAAAACTGGTTGAGAAAAGTTTAGCGGCAGAATATCGCTTATTGCACGATGCAGATCATAGTTTAAATATTAGTGGTCGTTACACTGACAGCTCTGAATATGAAAACTCATGGACTGGCCGTATCGCAGGCGCTTACCGTTTACACAATAACGTGAAAGCCCACGCAAGTTTCGGTTCAGCGATTCAAAACCCGACAATCACTGAATATTACGGTTACAACGCACGCTATATCGGCAACCCGAATTTACAACCTGAGAAAAGTTTAGGGGGCGATGTTGGCTTCTTATTTGAAACGGATGACAACCGCCACAGCTTTGATGTGACTTATTTTGCTCGCAACGTGAAAAATGCCATTAGCAGCGAAGTCATCAACTTCACTACCTATGCAAGCCGTGCGGTAAACCTTGAAGGTAAGAGCAAAGTGAAAGGTGTTGAAGTGGCTTACAACGGTAAAATCACCGATGCATTAACTGCTTATGCGAACTACACTTACACACAAACTCGAGACAGCAAAGGCGCTGAATTAGCACGTCGTCCAAAACATTTGGCGAACGCAGGCTTGGCATACCAAATCACGGAAAAATTTGGAACCGATGTGAATGTGTCTTACACAGGCAAACGCATGGATACCTACTATTCACCAACTTACAGCACACATAAAGTGAAATTGCCATCTTATACCTTGGCAAACTTAGGCGTGAACTACAAAGTAGCAGATAGCTTGACGATTTATGCAAACCTCAACAACGTCTTCAATAAAAAATACGAAAACGTACTGGGCTATGGCCAAGAAGGTCGTAATGTTTACGTTGGGTTGAAAGGATCGTTCTAATTATTACCCACTCATAAGGGCGTGCTTAGCACGCCTTTTTACATTCTTGATGGCGTAGCGTATCATTATCTATATGCAAAAAACTCGCTTAATTTTAACCGCACTTTTCCTTCCGTTTACCGCTCAGGCTTCGGAACAATTCGTCTCGCTTACGCTTTGCAGTGACAGACTGCTTATCGAACTGGCTGAGCCTTCGCAAATTGCTGCTCAATCGCCTTATTCGAAAAATCCGTTGATGATGTTAGACAAAATCAATACCGACAAACCTGTGCTGGAACCGCAATTAACGGAATTATTGCCCTATTTGGATAAAACTATTCTGATTAATGAAACTTTTTATCCACAGTTAGTCGCAGAGCTGAAAAAACTCGGTGTGAAGATTATCCCGATTAACGACAGCCCACAAACGCCAGATGAATTATTTGCGCTGATTCTAGAATTAGGCAAACAACTGGGTAATGAGCAAAAGGCGGCTGATTTAGTCACAAAACTCAAATCGCAAAACTTTCACTTAAATCGACCGCTTACTGACACACTGATTTTGTCGGAAACGGGTGTGGTAGAGAGTTATTATCCGCAATATCCTGTGCTGTTAAATTTACTCGGATTAACACCGTTAAAAACACCACTTACCGCACAAAATTTCTCGTTAGAAAAAGTGATTTTAAGCCAACCGAATGTGCTCATTTCACTGACTGACAAACAAGGTTACAATGCACAAGCCGAATTGCTGCAACACCCTATGTTGCAAGATTTTTTCAAAAACCAACCGCTTGTCAGCATCCCGATGAAATATACCTATTGTTTCGATCACGGCGTGTGGCAAGGGGCGGAGAAGATTTATCAACAGTTAAAATAATGTAGCTGACAAATCTCCCCTAACCCCTCTTTGCTAAAGAGGGGAACTTCATGATTAAATTAACCAAAAATGACGCATTTACAGTCTTTATGTATAAATAATTAAAATAAAATATCAGAATTATAAATCTTGACACTATAATCCCACCCTCTCTACTAAAGAGAGGAATTGCATGATTAAATTAGCCCAAGATAATGTATTTACAGCTTTTATGTATAAATGATTAGAATAAAACATCAGAATTATAAATCCCGACACTCTAATCCCCCTCTTTAGCAAAGAGGGGTTAGGGGAGATTTGACAAAATCAAATTAACAAATGATATTTGGATTACATAGGAAATTGATCATTGACCAAAACACTCAAATTAAATACCGCACTTTTCTTCGCGTTGCTGTTAATTAGCGGCTTTGCGATTTATCATCAACTTGGCGATTTCGCCCATCTCAAAAATGCGGATGGCGTGCTCACGGATATGCGTTCGATGGTGCTGTGGGATATTCGTTTTCCACGCATTGGTTTAGCTTTATTGACAGGTGCCAGCCTCGCGATAGCGGGCAATGCGATGCAAGGTATTTTCCAAAATCCATTAGCGAGTCCGGGCTTACTCGGCAGTAGTTCTGGCGCAACAGCGGCTAGCGTGTTCATTCTTTATTATTTTGCCGTGCCATTTTCACTGCTCTTAGCCGGTGGTGTGATTGGTGCGCTTTTAAGTTTTTTAATCGTGTATTTGATCGCCAAAAACTACGGCACCACGATGATGATTCTAAGCGGTTTAGCGGTCAATATGTTGCTTGGTTCAGCAATCGCATTACTGCTCTCCAATGCTGAAAGCCCATGGGCATTAGCTGAACTTTATCGTTGGTTACAAGGCTCGTTGATGTGGGCAAAATTAGATACTTTGCTTATTTCACTCCCTATTGTTCTGGCGGGGATTTTCTGTTTATACCACACTCGCCGATACCTAGATTTACTCACCTTTGGTGAAGAAACAGCGAGCACCATGGGCGTAGATCCTAAACGTAGCTTTTTCATCAGCACCTTTGGTGTGGCTTTATTAGTCGGCGCGACCATTCCACAAACCGGCACCATCGGTTTTATCGGCTTAATCGCGCCACACTTCGCCCGTATCTTGCTGAAAGCTCGCCCGTCACAGCTTTACCTCACCAGTGCGTTAATTGGGGCATTATTGCTGTTACTGGCTGATTTAGCGATTTTATATATCCCGCTGTTCTCACATATTTACATCGGCACATTGACCGCACTTATCGGTGCGCCTTGCTTGATTTGGATGTTATTAACGCAACAGAGAAAAATTTATGATTAGAATTGAAAAACTCACCCAATCCTATTGCTTAAATGACATCAACTGTACGCTTCCATCAGGTAAATTGATTGGCATTATGGGCGCCAATGGTGCGGGGAAATCTACCTTATTAAAAACCATTGCGGGTATCTTGCCCCTCAAACAAGGGGAGGTTTGGTTTGATGCTCAGCCATTAAGTAAGATGAACACGACCGAAAAAAGCCAACACATTGCTTATCTTGCACAAAATACGCAAATTCATTGGGATTTATCCGTTTATGATGTGATTGCGTTAGGCTTGGCAGCGCCGTTACCAAAAGAAAAAGAGCGGTCAAAAATTCAAGCGTTTTCAGAAAAATTTGCGG
>NZ_CALJRX010000096.1 GCF_937976265.1 uncultured Haemophilus sp. | reverse complement strand
GAGTTTTTCAGAATTATAGCGGATTTTAAAAAAATAAAAAAAGAGAGAACATTGCGGCTCTCTCTTTTCATCATTAATGGTTCTTATAAGTCATCAATGACTAAATAGATTTTTGCTACGGGGCCATGTACGCCAATCACTTTAATCAATTCAATATCCGCCGTTGAACTTGGACCTGAGATAATATTGATACAAGATGGCATACGCTCGCCTTGTTGTGCTTTATCGTGTAATACTTTCGCCACTTGTGCAACACGTGGAAGTACTTGGCTTTTACGTACAACAACAATCGATTTTTCAGGTAATAAACTCACTGAACGTCCACGATCTGCGCTAGAGAATAAGACGATTCCGCCAGTTTCCGCCAAACCATATTCTGCATAAACCACACCAAGATTAGCTTTTTCAGAAAAACTAATATTATCTTGTGCCGTTTCTGGTGACCATGTATGACAAGTATATTTCGCTTCAAGCGCCGCAGGAATACCAAGCGCACTCAATCTTTCATCTGAATTAAGCACAACATCACCGCCACCATATTTTTCACAGAGAGCAAGTAAGGTTTGTACTGCATCAGACTCTTTACACACATTTACGTCCACCATCATGGTTTTAGCAGAATTGGTAAATTCATTCGCTAAATCAACCGCATTTAAATGGGTTAAACGCTCAGTTGGGTATGTATTGACTGGTGCATCCATCGGTTCAGGTACGATAGCGCGGGCTTTACCCATTTTCGCTGCTAATTTATTAAGAAAATTTTCGCGATTTTGTAAATCCATGCTTATTACCCTCTCTCTCTATTATTAAACCATTGACGGAAACTTTCACCATCTGCTTGTGGTAAATCTCGTGCTTTTGTCCATTCACCCAATGCACCAAATGTAATTGGTGCTTTACCATTTTTGATCAGCTTACCCGCTAATTTCGCACCAATATTCACACCTGTTTTCCATAGTGTTGGGTTGGCATTGGCTGTGGTGAAACCAAAAATAGATAAACGTTCCATCGCGGGAGTTTTACCTAACTCTACCATTTTCTCACGGTGTTTTAAGATTAACTGCGCTAATGGAATACGCACTGGACAGACTGAGTTACACGCGTTACATAATGAACAAGCATACGGCAATTCTTTAAACTCATCGTAGCCACCTAGTAACGGAGAAATCACGGCACCAATTGGACCTGGGTAAATAGAACCATAACCATGACCACCGATTTGACGATATGCCGGACAGGTATTCAAACAGGCACCGCAACGGATACAACGTAAAACTTCTTGGAATTCAGAAGCTAAAATATCTGAACGACCATTATCCACAATAACCAAATGGAATTCTTCAGGACCGTCAGTTTCACCGGCAAGACGAGGACCAGTTAACCAAGTATTATAACCGGTTAATTTAGCCCCTACCGCACTACGAGCAAGCATCGTAATTAACACATCAACTTCTTGGAAAGTCGGCGCTAAACGCTCCATTCCCATCACTGCAATATGCGTTTTCGGCAAGGTCGTCGCTAAACGTAAGTTACCTTCGTTTGTTACCAAACAAACTGAGCCGGTTTCCGCTACGGCAAAGTTACAACCACTGATACCGATATCAGCTTCTAAGAAATCTTGACGAATTTTTTCACGTACGAAACGCGTCATATCTTCAGGCGTTTCTTCGCCTTCGTAGCCGAGTTTTTCAGACAAATCTTTACGGATTTGGTGACGATCTTTGTGGATTGCAGGCACAACGATATGGGATGGTTTATCACCTGAAATTTGTAATAGATATTCCCCTAAATCGGTTTCGATCACTTGCATGCCCTCTTTTTCAAGCACTTCGTTTAAACCGATTTCTTCTGTCACCATGGATTTGGATTTTACGATTTTCTTCGCATTTTTCTCTAATGCTACTTTACGAATATAAGTACTCGCTTCTTCGGCAGTTTCAGCAAAATACACTTTACCGCCATTTTCAATCACTTTTTCGCTTAATTGATACAAATAGGCGTCTAAATTAGCTAAAACATGGTTACGAATCTGTTTAGATAAATCACGCCATTCTTCCCAATGACCTAATTCGTCCACCATTTTTTGACGGTTAGCACCAATAGTTTCTTGAGCTTTCACTACCGCTTTACGCATGATGGTGTTATGCACTTCATGATCTACACGCGCTTTAAAAGGAAGATTACTGGTTTTCAACGACATCTTATTTCTCCCCTTGCATTAATACTTCCGCAATGTGCATCACTTTGATCTTGCTGCCTTCGCGTTGTAAACGACCACCAATATTTAATAAACAACTTACATCTGCACCGATTAAATATTGCGGTTCAACCTCTTCAATATGCTCAGCTTTTTCTTTCACCATTTCACCAGAAATCTCTGCCATTTTCACAGAGAAAGTTCCACCAAAGCCACAGCAAGTTTGTTGGTTATGAATAGGAAGAAGCTCTAACCCTTTTACACCTTTCAAGAGTGCGATTGGTTCATCAACAATGCCTAATTTACGAGTAAGACTGCAAGAAGGGTGATAAACTGCTTTACCCGGCAAATAGGCACCTATATCTGTTATACCTAGTTTATTAACGATGAAATCTGTTAAATCACAGAAACGTGCAACGACCTTTTTCGCACGCTCAGCCCAATCTAACTCACCAACTTTGGTGAAGTACTCAGGATAGTTTTTGATAGCATAAACACAGGAACCTGCAGGAGCAACGATTGGATAATCATTCACCTCAAAGGTTTCGACTAAGTTTTTCATGCCTGGGATGGCTTGTTTGGTGTAACCGCTGTTTAATGCCGGCTGTCCACAACAGCCTTGTTTTTCAAGAAAGATAACATTGCAACCGATCTTTTCTAGTAGTAATACGGTGTTTTTCGCCACACCGCTCTTTACTACGTCTGCAATACAAGTAACGTAGAAATTTACGTTCATAAATAATTACTCCAACAGTAATAGAAATAGAAAATAGAAAATAAAAGTAAAATTTTCAACAAAAGTTAAGCAACCGCCCACAAAGTGCGGTTGCTTTTTGCATCTATTTTAGAGTCCATAGAATAGCGGAATTAAGAAACTTGCACAAAGGGCAGCAATAATACCGTAAACTACCATTGGCACAATCGTTGTCTTAATAATTGTTCCTTCTTTGTTTTGAATGTTCAATACAGAAGAAACCGCTACGATATTGTTAATACATACCATATTACCCATCGCACCACCTACTGATTGCAAAGCGAGAATTAAGGTCACAGATAACCCCGTGGTTTCTGCTGTGGATAATTGTACACTACCAAATGTTAAGTTAGATACGGTATTTGACCCCGAGAAGAATGCGCCTACCGCACCTAAGAAGGAAGAGAAGATTGTCCAGTTATTACCAGTCACTTCTGCAAAGGTACGACCTATGATTTTTACCATAGAATGCTCACCACCCACTAACATTAAATTTACCATTACTAAAGCTCCCATTAAGGCAATAAATGGATTTTTTACTTGGCTTAAGCTTGCACTAAAAATACCTTTTGTTTTGCTGAAGTTCACTCCGAAAATTGGTAATGAAATTAATACAGTAATTACAAATGGAATTAACGCAGGCACATAAAGTAGTTTATAGCTTTCACTCACTTCTGAACCGAAGATATTTTTCAAACTAAAAATTAAACCTTTGCTGACTTCAAATGTGCCTAATGAACCTAACGTGGTAAAGAGCCACACATCTTTGTTATTCATTAAGCCTTTTAAGCCAAATTCCGGAATACGTGTAACGATTAAGAATAAAATTAATAAACCAGTTGGTAATAACGCTTTAGCAACTTGGCTCGCACTTACGGCATTATTATCTAAATTATTTTCTACTTTCGCTAAACCAATACCTTTATTTGCCACAAATACAGAAATAAAGAGACCAATTGCGCCACCGACTAATGATGGGAACTCATAGTTAAATTGTGCAATTAAGAAGTAAGGAATCACGCAAGAGAATACGCTGATATAAATGAAAACGATATTTTGACGAATTTCTTTCCAAGTTATCATGATGCGTAATGCCATCAATGGAATCACTAATGCCGCAATTGAGTGGATAAACGCTGTCATCGAACCAATTTCAAGAATCGATTTTGGATCTAATTTTAACGGTCCAAAACCAAACCATGTTGGGGTACCTACCGCACCAAAAGAAACCGGTACAGAGTTCATCACTAAGGCTAACATGGCGACTTTTAATGGATTAAATCCTAACCCCATTAAGATTGGTGCTGCAATCGCAGCAGGTGTACCAAAGCCACTCGCGCCTTCAATCATAAAGGCAAATGCCCAACCGATAATCATTAATTGTGCAACTGGGTTTGGGTTAATATTGCCTAACCATTTACGCATCGTATCGGTTGCGCCAGATACTTCTGAAAATTTGTTAAAGAGAATTGCGCCAAAAATAACAGTAATTGGCGTTTGAACAGCCACGATTGCGGCGGCCACATTCGCACTAATCGTCACTATGTCGGTATTAAAATGAAGAAGGAGAATCCCCATCACCAAGGTTGCAACCCAAGGTAATGCAACATAAGAAGGTAATGCATTACGCTTTACCATTAAATAAATCAATAAAATGATTGGAAAAACACTAAGAATAAAAGATAGGGTCATACTTGCTCCTCTTACATAACTAAAATTGCACGTATTCTATGGGTTTTAAAGAAAAACCTATACCTTATTGAGTGAAATTTATTGAAAATGTGACAAAGATCTCATAATTTTTTAACATTTCTCTTTTGCCCTTGTAACATTTTTTTAACCATTCAAAAGATCTGATAAAAATACAGAAATTGTGATAGAAAATAATTTTCATTATAAAAAGGCATAATAAAAAATCTGGATATAAAGGGGAGCTCGGGCACTATAAGCATTTCGTGCGCTGAGGTTTTAAAGGATACGAAAATAGGGGACAGCATTGCGGTTGACGGCATTTGTCTGACTGTAACAAGACTGGGAGTCGATTTTTTTGAAGCGGACGTAATGGCTGAAACCGTAAGGCGAAGCTCTTTAAAAGAAAAATATCGAGGTTCAAAAGTCAATTTGGAAAGAGCCATGCCCGTTTACGGAAGATTCGGAGGGCATATCGTATCGGGGCATATTGACGGAACGGGAGAGATTGTCGATATTAAAAAAGATGATAATGCCGTTTGGTATACAATTAAGGCTGACAGTAAGATTATGCGGTATGTGATAGAAAAAGGCTCTATTTGTATTGACGGAATGAGCTTGACTGTGGCAAGGGTGACAAAAGGTGAGTTTGCCATATCGGCGATTCCTCATACTGTGGAAGTTACGATATTGAAATATCGTAAAATAGGAGATAAGGTAAATTTGGAAACCGATATGATAGGTAAATATATTGAGCATTTTTTACCGGATTATTTACAAGGAAAGAGCTTTTTGGGTGAAGATAGGGTTTTAAAAGGAAGGCTTACAGAGCAAAAACAGGACAAGACGACGCTTGGAATTACGAGAGATTTTCTTGATAAATACGGTTTTTAGTGTGAAAATTTTACAATGCCGAAATTCTGATGAAAAGGGATTGCAAGTTGCTGATTCTGATAAATGATGTTGCACTGATATAAGGATAAGATAAAAAGTCTTGAATTTTCAATAAAAGACTGCTTGATGATAGGAGGAGAAAAATGAGTCAATTTAGTACAATTGAGGAAGCTTTGGAAGAATTGAAGAAAGGTAAGTTGATTTTGGTGGTGGACGATGAGGATCGTGAGAACGAGGGAGATTTTATTTGTGCGGCGGAGTTTGCAACCACTCAAAACATTAATTTTATGGCGACTTACGGTAAGGGGTTAATTTGTATGCCTATGTCTAGGGAATATGTGGAACGTTTACAGATTCCGCAGATGGTTTCCAAGAATACGGATAATCATGAAACAGCTTTTACCGTATCGATAGACCATGTGGATACGACAACCGGCATTTCAGCGGCGGAGCGGAGCCTTACTGCAATGAAATGTGTGGAAGATAACGTAAAGCCGGAGGATTTCAGACGACCGGGACATATGTTTCCGCTGTTGGCAAAGGAAAACGGGGTGCTGGAGCGTAACGGTCATACCGAGGCGACGGTGGACTTGATGAGATTGGCAGGATTAAAGGAAGTGGGGCTTTGCTGTGAAATTATGCAAGATGACGGAACGATGATGAGATTACCGGCACTTACAGAATTGGCTGATAAATGGAAGATTAAACTTATATCAATTA
>NZ_CALJRX010000095.1 GCF_937976265.1 uncultured Haemophilus sp. | reverse complement strand
AGTTATTGAGGAAATTACGGAAGCGAAAGAGGCGTATGAAACATTAATTAAATCAGTTGAAAAATTAATTAAAGGTTTATGGTGGAGTGATTTTGAACTTTTAACAGATCTTGTTTTTTCTAAATTAGGATGGCAACGATACTCTGTTTTAGGTAAAATAGAGAAAGGTATAGATCTTGATTTGTATTCACCTTCAACGCAGAAGAGAGTATTTGTGCAAATTAAGTCAGATACTGATATTAAACAATTAGACGAATATGTTTCAAACTTTGAAAGTGAATATAAAAACTATGGTTATTCAGAAATGTATTATGTATATCATTCTGGTTTAGAAAACATAAATGAAGAACAATATCAAGCTAAAGGAATTAAGCTTGTAAATGGTCGAAAAATGGCAGAGTTTGTAATTAGTGCAGGTTTAGTTGAATGGTTGATTAATAAACGCTCTTAAATAATTTCGCCTAACGACACAATCTGTCGCTCTACTTCTTAAACTATGCTCAAACCTATTAGGTTTGAGCATTTTTTATTGGAGTGATGATTATGTCTAAATTCAAACTTAACCCACCATCGGTTTCCCCTTATACCGAAAAATTAATGTTGCAACTTTTATTGGAATATCGAGGATTTGCAGAGGTTTTTCATGAGAATAATTGGCGATATGACAATATTGCGGAGGCTTTAGGTTTACCAAGTGAGATGGAGAATTGTGATAATTTTCGTGAGAAAGTGAAAAAATTATTGCAAGCTCGAAATAAAACGTTGCCGAAATTGACCGCACTCTGCGTAAACGATCATCCCATTATTCAACAAAATATCGATAAATTGACTCAATTATTGTCATTAAATGTGGCAGAACGGATGGTTTTTCGTTTGGCTATTCAGTTAAAGTTGTATGAGCCATTGAAAGAATTGAGTGGCGCATTACCAAAATCTAATTTGGCAGAGCTAGGTGAGGTATTATCAAATTTATTTGACTTACCTAAATCAGACATTATTTCTGCCTTAAAAGATAAAGGAAAACTATTAGGTTATGGCTTGCTAGCTCGAAACTATAATCCAGATAGAATCCATGAATATTTGGATTGGGGCAAAATGTTGGATTTTGATGAATTTATTTCAGAACCATTAAATGAACAAACACTATTAAAATCGTGCACTCAGCCTGCGATTGAAACAAGTTTAAATTTAGATGACTTTGCTTATCTAGGAGAGATGAAAGCCATGATGCTGGATTATCTTCAGTCCTCATTTGCTACTCATAGAAAAGGCGTAAATATTTTAATTTATGGTGCGCCAGGTACAGGAAAAACGGAATTGGCCACTTTGTTGGGGAAAGTGTTGAGCGTTTCGGTAAATAATATTACCTACATGGATGAAGATGGGGATGTGATTAGCGCTGAAGATCGTTTGAATAAATGTCGTTTCGCGCAAAAGGTATTAGAGGGACAATCTTCGTTATTGATTTTTGATGAAATTGAAGATGTTTTTCGTGGTAGTTTCTTTAAGCAATCAGTGGCACAGCAGAATAAAGCTTGGATGAATCAGTTATTGGAAAACAATAATGTGCCGATGATTTGGTTATCGAATTCTGTTTTTGGTATAGATCCTGCGTTTTTACGTCGCTTTGATTTTATTTTAGAAATGCCGGATTTGCCGTTGAAAAATAAGTCGGCATTGATTACGCAATTGACTGAGGGAAAATTAAGTCCGGCTTATGTACAACATTTTGCTAAAGTGCGGTCATTAACGCCGGCGATTTTAAGTCGCACAATTAGAGTGGCTAAGGAACTCAATACGTCAAATTTTGCGGAGACGTTGCTTATGATGTTTAATCAAACATTAAAATCGCAAAATAAACCGAAAATTGAACCGCTTGTTTTAGGCAAAGCTGACTATAACTTGGATTATGTGGCTTGTAATGACAATATTCATCGTATTAGTGAAGGGCTAAAACGCACGAAAAAAGGGCGAATTTGTTGCTATGGCCCGCCGGGGACAGGGAAAACTGCTTGGGCTGCGTGGCTTGCAGAACAGTTGGATATGCCGTTATTGCTAAGACAAGGCTCAGATTTGCTTAATTGTTATGTAGGCGGGACAGAACAAAATATTGCTCAAGCCTTTGAACAAGCGAAAGCTGATAATGCGTTATTGGTGCTAGATGAAGTGGATACGTTCCTGTTTTCACGCGATGGTGCAGAACGTAGTTGGGAGCGTTCACAAGTGAATGAAATGTTGACACAAATTGAACGCTTTGAGGGCCTGATGGTGGTATCAACAAATTTAATTGAAGTACTCGATCCGGCAGCATTACGCCGTTTTGACTTGAAATTGAAGTTTGATTATTTAACGCTGCCACAACGCTTGGATTTTGCTAAACAACAAGCGGAAATCTTAGGGTTGCCATCTTTATCGGAAGCGGATTTAAGTCAGATTGAATTGCTTAATCTGCTGACGCCAGGCGATTTTGCTGCA
>NZ_CALJRX010000094.1 GCF_937976265.1 uncultured Haemophilus sp. | reverse complement strand
TAGATTGGAAATGATTGTTTTCTCTCATTCTTCTAATCCGTTTTACCTTCTTTTACTCTCACCAGTTAAGTAACTTTCACAAAACTAAAAAGAAACCTAAACTGCAGTTAATACAATTTTGTTCTTGTTTTATTCTGAATTGAGATATAGAATCTATCCAAATTTAGTCGGGGTGCCACAAAGTGGCTGAGATGATACCCGTGAACCTGAAACAGTTAGCACTGACGTAGGAAACTAATATGCCAAAATACTTTCTCATTCTTCATACCTATTTTCATTCCTTTTCTGTCGTTACCTTTAGTCGTTAATCCTTAGGTTAATGCTATGGTGAATATTCAGGATCTCAGCCTTGCTTTTGGTAAGCAGGCATTATTTGAGCATCTTAATTTAACGCTTTTGCCTAATGAGTGGGTGAGTTTACTTGGCTGCTCTGGTGTAGGTAAATCAACGCTTTTAAGATTAATTGCAGGGCTTGAAATACAAGGGAAGATTCAAGGTAATATCATCTTTCATACTAATATTCGAGTGGCATGGCTACCACAAAAAGATACTCTTTATCCCTGGCTTTCAATTATTGATAACGTCCAATTAGAAAACGTACTATTCGGGAATAAATCTGCAAAAACAACTCTTCAAGCAAAAGCACTACTTGAACAAGTAGGCATGTCAGAACATCTCCATAAAAGCTGCGCTCAATTATCTGGAGGACAGAAACAAAGAGTGGCTCTCGCTCGAGTATTAATGCAAAACGCTGATTTAGTTTTACTTGATGAACCTTTCTCTGCCCTTGACGCGATTAGTCGTTACCAATTACAAAACTTGGCCTATGAACTATTAAAAAATAAATCAGTGTTATTGGTTACACATGATCCTCAAGAAGCATTACGCTTAAGCCAGCGTATTTTTGTATTATGCTCACCGCAGTCTAATCAACCAGCATTATCTGATGTCATAAAACCTGAAGGTAAAGCACCACGAGAACTTAACCAAGAAAATTTGTGGATGCTCCAACAGCAATTATTAAATGAGTTATTAGAGGGAAAAAGATGAAACTTAGCCTTCTTAAACCACTCTTTATTGGAATTATATTGCTGTTTCTCTGGCAACTTATTGGCGTATTAGGTGATTTTCCTCATTACATATTTCCTTCTCCACAAGCCGTGTGGCTGCAATTGACTTCCAATGCAGAACTACTTTGGCAGCATACACAAATCACCTTAATTGAAATTGGCTTAGGGTTATTGTTAGGGTTTATTTTCGGATTGTCATCAGCCCTGTTACTCTCTTTTTCACCTAAAACATCATCATTACTGTTACCGATTTTAGTCATTTCTCAAGCTATTCCTGTTTTTGCCATCGCCCCAATACTCGTACTTTGGCTGGGTTATGGTATGCCATCAAAAATTCTGATGGCCATTCTCATTATCTATTTCCCTGTAACTGCAGCCTGTTACGATGGATTACGCAATACACCTCAAGCTTGGCTCGATCTTGCCAAAACGTTCAATCCGTCCCCTTTGCGTTTATTACTCAAAGTGCGATTACCTGCTGCATTGCCTGCATTTGCATCGGGCTTTCGTATTGCCGTTTCAGTCGCCCCAATTGGCGCTGTAATCGGAGAATGGGTGGGATCATCAGAAGGGCTTGGCTATTTAATGATCCACGCCAATGCTCGTATGCAGGTGGATTTAATGTTCGCTGCGTTGCTAATCTTAGTGGCGATTTCACTTTGCTTATATTTCAGCATCGATTGGCTACTACGCCGTTTTATTTGGCACGTTTAACACTTCATGACACAAGGAGACAAAAATGAAGAAAATCATCCGTTATTTCAGTCTTTTAATTGGACTCACCGCCAGTTTTACCAGCTTAGCAAAAGAGAAAATCAGCTTAATGCTTGATTGGTATGTGAATCCTGACCACGCAGCAATCATCGTTGCTCAACAAAAAGGCTTTTTTGAAAAAAATAACTTAGACGTCGAAATTATCGAACCAGCCGATCCATCATTACCGCCTAAATTGGTTGCAGCAGGAAAAGTAGACTTAGCTATTAATTATCAACCTCAACTTTATCAACAAGTCGCAGAAGGATTGCCTTTAGTGCGTGTAGGCTCTCTGATTTCTAGCCCATTAAATAGCGTAGTAGTACTCAAAAATAGCAACATCAAAACGCTTGCTGATCTGAAAGGGAAAAAAGTAGGCTATTCAGTCAGTGGCTTTGAGGATGTATTACTCGATACCATGCTCCACGCCATCGGGCTCAGCAATCAAGACGTAAAATTAGTAAACGTGAATTGGTCACTTTCCCCTTCTCTTTTAACCGGACAAGTTGATGCGGTCATCGGGGCTTTCCGCAATTTTGAACTCAATCAAATCCATTTAGAAAAACAAGAAGGTGTGGCATTTTTCCCTGAAGAATATGGTGTGCCGGCTTATGATGAATTGATTTTAGTTGCTAACAAAAACAGTCTTGCTTCTAAAAAAATTTCCAATTTTTTGACCGCACTTGAACAAGCTACAACCTACCTACAAAACAACCCAAATGACGCATGGCAAGCATTTGTGAGCTATAAGCCAAAAGAACTTAATACGGAATTAAATCAATTAGCATGGAAAGATACTCTGCCTTTATTAGCAACCAAGCCTCACCAATTAGATACCAAACGTTACCAACAAATGGCGGAATTTATGCATCAGAAAGGCTTGATTCAAAAAGCACTCGAATTGAAAGATTATGCTGTCGAATTACAGTAAGGGAAAATAATGATTAACCAACTCATTCAGCAAGCGCAACCTTATTGGAAGCAATATGTTGAGCATGAATTTGTGCAACAACTTGCAAAAGGCACCTTGCCAAAAGCTTGTTTTCAACACTATTTAAAACAAGATTACATCTATCTTTTCCATTA
>NZ_CALJRX010000093.1 GCF_937976265.1 uncultured Haemophilus sp. | reverse complement strand
TGGGGTGTGTTTTCTTTTGCCTACTTTGCTTTGCACAAGCAAAGAAAAGTAGGTCGCCTTAGGCGAAATCCTAGTAAAAATTATGCTATAATCCGCCCAATTTTTCCCTATCGAGAAAACACATGAAACAACTATTTGCCACAACTGCCCGTGGTTTTGAAGAACTCTTAAAAGTCGAACTGACAGAGCTTGGTGCAACGGAATGTAAAATCGCACAAGGTGGCGTACATTTTCAGGCTGATGATGAAACACTTTATCGTAGCTTATTATGGTCACGTTTGGCTTCGCGTATTTTGTTACCGATTGTAAATGGCAAGGTATATAGTGATTTAGACTTGTATTCAATTGTGACAGGGCAGGATTGGTTAAGTTATTTTGATGAGAAAGCCACATTTTTTGTTGATTTCAACGGGACAAACCAAGAAATTCGTCACACTCAATTTGGTGCGATGCGTGTGAAAGATGGCATTGTGGATTATTTTGAACGTCAAGGGAAAGCGCGTCCAAATGTGGATAAAGACTATCCGGATGTGCGAATTCATGCTTATTTGAATAAAGAAGAACTCGTCGTTTCATTTGATTTAAGTGGTGAAGCATTGCATTTACGTGGCTATCGTGAAGATACAGGGCAAGCGCCTTTACGTGAAACCTTAGCCGCTGCGATAGTGCTTCGTTCAGGTTGGAAAAAAGGGACACCGTTAGTGGATCCAATGTGTGGTTCGGGCACCTTGCTAATTGAAGCTGCGCAGATGGAAGCACAAATTGCGCCGCAATTACATCGTTTACATTGGGGCTTTGATTGCTGGAAAGGGCATAATCAAGATGCTTGGGATAAGGTGAAAGCAGAAGCGGTACAGCAAGCTGAAACTTATTTTAATCAAAATCCAAAACCGCATTTTTATGGCTTCGATCTCGATCATCGCGTACTGAAAAAAGCGCAAAAGAACGCACAAAATGCAGGCGTAGCACACTTAATTCAGTGGAAACAAGGTGATGTCGCCGCATTAAAAAATCCAAGTCCAGATGAAGTGGGAACAGTGATTTGTAACCCGCCTTACGGTGAGCGTTTAGGTACAACTCCTGCTTTGATTGCACTATATTCAGTCTTTGGACAACGTCTTAAAAATGAATTTGGTGGTTGGAATGCGTCGATTTTCAGTAGTGAATCTACGTTGCTTGATTGCTTGCGTATGCGTTCTCATCGTCAATTTAAAGCGAAAAATGGTCCGTTAGATTGTGTTCAGAAGAATTATCAAATTTCAGAACGTAAAGAAAGTGCGGCTGAAAATCCGCTTGAATTTGACCGCACTTCAACGGTAGCGGTGGATTTTGCGAATCGTTTGCAGAAAAATATCAAGAAAATTGAAAAATGGGCGAAACAGCAAGGCCTTGATGCGTATCGTTTATATGATGCCGATTTACCGGAATATAACGTGGCAGTGGATCGTTATGGTGATCATATCGTGGTGCAAGAGTATGCCGCACCCAAAAATATTGATGAAAACAAAGCCCGTCAACGTTTATTGGATGCCGTGACTGCAACCTTGCAAGTCACCGGTATTGAAACCAATAAACTGATTTTGAAAGTGCGTCAAAAACAAAAAGGCACGAATCAATATGAAAAATTGGCGAATAAAGGCGAATATTTCTATGTAAATGAATACGGCGCTCAGCTTTGGGTGAATTTGACGGATTACTTGGATA
Organism: uncultured Haemophilus sp.; assembly: GCF_937976265.1. Taxonomy (GTDB): domain Bacteria; phylum Pseudomonadota; class Gammaproteobacteria; order Enterobacterales; family Pasteurellaceae; genus Haemophilus_D. Next base: position 7,307 of record NZ_CALJRX010000093.1, on the reverse strand, counting down.
CAGGATTATTCTTGGATCATCGCTTAACCCGTAAAATGGTTGGTGAAATGGCAAAAGGCAAAGATTTCCTCAATCTTTTCGCTTATACCGGTTCCGCAACAGTGCATGCGGCATTAGGCGGGGCAAAATCGACAACAACCGTGGATATGTCAAATACCTATTTAAACTGGGCAGAGCAAAACCTGATTTTAAATGATATCGAAGGCAAGCAGCACAAGCTCATTCAAGCAGATTGTTTGCAGTGGTTAGAGAAATGTGATCGCCAGTTTGATTTAATTTTCGTGGATCCACCAACATTCTCGAATTCTAAACGTATGGAAGACAGTTGGGATGTACAACGTGATCACATCAAATTGATGCGTAACCTCAAACGTATTTTACGTCCTAATGGCACCATCGTGTTCTCGAACAATAAACGAGGTTTTAAAATGGATTTTGAGGCGTTAGATGAATTGGGATTAAGTGCGGTCGAAATTTCAGCGAAAACCTTACCGCTTGATTTTGAGCGTAATAAACAAATCCATAATTGCTGGATTGTGACAATGAAAGCCTAACAAAAAAGCCCGAAATGAATTTTGGGGTGCAGATCATTTATCGGGCTTTTTTATTATTCGACTTCTTTTTGTTTCTCAGTTTCTGAATCATCATGAAGAAGGGTTTCAACCGCTGCTTCGTCATTGGTGTCATCTTCTTTTTCTAAAATTTCAGCCGTTTCTTCATTTAATGCTTCGGCATTAATGTGAGGCTTGATAAAGGGTTTCGGCATCCAATATTTTCGGATGATGTCCGTTGAAAAACCGTGTAAAACTTCTTCATTTAAGCGCTCTTGGTCCAAATACCGGACTTCCGCAATGACTTCATCAGCTTCAATTTTATTGATACCTAATTGCATCAATGCTGCATGACTGAGTGTAAGTGCAGATTCAAAGGTTTCACGCACAATAAAGTCCACATCTTGCTTAATAAGACTCACGGTTGTTTTGCGGTCATAAGTTCGAGCCAAAATTGGGAGTTTCGGATAGGCATCTTTCAGATTCTGAACAATGCTTTCAATACGCTGTGTATCGTTAATCCCGATGATTACACATTTGGCTTTTTCGATACCGGCGGCGCGTAATACATCAAGGCGGATACCATCACCGTAATAAACTTTAAAACCGAATTTCGCTGCAGCACGAATGTTTTCGATGTTGCGGTCAATCACCGATACGTTAATCCCACGAACAAGAAGTGATTGACACACGATTTGGCTGAAACGACCAAAACCAATCACAAGTACGCTATCTTCTAAATCCACAATTGGATCAAGATCGCTGGTGTCCACTTTCTCATCTTGGTTTGCTGATTTGCGTTGGTTGATTTTGCGCATCAATAAACCAATTAATGGGGAGAATAACATCGAAATAATAACAGCTGCAGTAAAGGTTGCATTTTGATCTTTTGTCATGACACCCGCAGTCGCAGCGGCAGAGAAGAGTACGAATGCAAATTCACCACCGTGCGCCATGATAGTCATTCGTCCAACAGATTCTGTACGATCAAGCTTGGTAATGCGAGCAACGATATAAACAGCTAAGGCTTTGCCGATGATGTAAAGGAATACGATACCTAATAACCAAATTGGCTCATTGAAGACTAAACTTAAATCAAGCGACATCCCCACGCCCATAAAGAAGAGACCGAGCAATAAGCCACGGAATGGCTCAATATCCGCCTCTAATTGGTGACGGAATGCGGATTCTGAAAGCATTACACCTGCAACGAATGCGCCCATCGCCATTGAAAGTCCGCTCGCTTCCATCGCTAATGCGGCACCTAACACTACAAGTAAGGCGGCAGCTGTCATCATTTCGCGAATATGAGCTTTGGAAATCAAACGGAAAATTGGGTTCATTAACCATTTACCCGCAACGACTAAACCGACAACGGCGCCGAGTGTAATAGCAATAGATGTCCAGTTGGTTTGATGTTCAATATGTTTGGTTTCAGGCGTTAAAAAGGCAATAGAAGCCAATAATGGCACAATGGATAAATCTTCAAAAATTAAGGTGGAAATAACCCGTTGACCTTTTGGTGTGTTCGTAATCCCGCGTTCTTCTAATACCTGCATCACAATAGCAGTAGAGGAGAGCGTAAAGCCCATACCCGCAATAAATGCGACTTCTTTAGGAAGATTTAAAATATAGATACCCGCAAAGGTAAGCAGAACGCCACATAGTCCGACTTGTAACAGACCTCGGCCGAAGATTGCCCGGCGCATAGCCCATAGCCGCTCAGGGTGCATTTCTAAGCCGATGATAAAGAGAAACATCACGACACCCAATTCCGCCATATGTATGACCGATTCGGGATCCTCCACAACTTTAAATACCGAAGGGCCGATCAGACAGCCGGCAACCAGATATCCCAATACACTACCTAAGCCAATACGCTTAAAAAGCGGCACGATAGTGACACTGGTAGCAAGCAGGACAACAGTTTTAATTAATTCAGGGCTGACGACATTCGACATAGGGCAAAAAAACCTTAGTAAAAACAGGGAGTATGAGAAGAAAGTTGACTTGTATTCTAGCTTTTTTTCACTAAATAAAAAACACAGAAAAGCAAGAAATTGGTATAATTTACAAAAACTTTACACGCATAAAAATGGTCAGTTTTTTGACCGCACTTTAGAGGTATTATGACATTACAATTCAATATGGTCGCGTTGTTATTGGTTTTCTTAATTGTTTTAGGTTTAATTAGCCAAAATAGCGCGATTACCATCTCAGCCGCCGTGCTGTTAATCATGCAGCAAACCTTATTATCCAAATACATTCCCATACTCGAACAATACGGCGTAAAAATTGGGATCATCATTTTAACGATTGGTGTCCTAGCACCGTTAGTGTCGGGAAAAATCCAACTGCCCGATCTCAGTTCATTTTTAAACTGGAAAATGGGTGTTTCTATTTTAATTGGGGCATTAGTGGCGTGGCTTGCAGGCAAAGGTGTGCCATTAATGGGGGAACAACCTATTTTGGTGACAGGATTATTAATTGGTACGATTATTGGTGTGTCTTTCTTAGGCGGTATTCCGGTGGGACCTCTAATCGCTGCAGGTATTTTAGCGGTATTAATAGGAAAATTTTAAATGAAAAACAAATGGTTATTTATCGCGGGATTGAGCGGTTTTTTGTGTGTGACAATTGGTGCTTTTGCGGCACATGGATTAAGCAAGGTTTTAGAACCTAAAGAGTTGGCGTGGATTGAAACGGGGGTGAAATATCAAATGTTCCACACCATGGCGATTTTAGCGATTGGCATTTTGCAATTATGCCGTGAATCATTGGTTGCAAATAAAATGGCTAATTTCGCTGCAGGTTCTTGGACGTGCGGCATGCTTCTTTTTAGCGGCAGCCTTTATGCACTTGCGCTTGGTGCGGGCAAATTCCTTGTTTGGGTGACACCGATTGGTGGAACGTTATTTTTAATTGGTTGGCTTTGCTTGGCTTACGGTGGTTTTAAAAGTAAATCAGTATGAAGAACAAATCAGTCAAACGTGAATTAAATCCGATACAACAATCTCTCTTTTCGAAACTCAAGGATATTATGCTGGTGGATCAACGTCGTTTATCCGCCCGTATTCATGGTATCGGAAAAATTAAAAGCCAAGAAGCACAGCAAGCTGTTGCCGCTGAAATTCAACAGCAAATTGAACAGGCTCAATTACGTGTAGAAAATCGTAAAAGTGCGGTGCAAAATCCCATTATTTTTCCAGAGAGTTTGCCCGTTAGCCAACGCAAAGCAGAAATTCAAAAACTGCTTTCTGAACATCAGGTCATTGTGGTGGCAGGGGAAACCGGTTCAGGTAAAACCACCCAATTGCCGAAAATGTGTTTGGAGTTAGGTTTCGGCAATTTAGGCATGATTGGTCATACTCAGCCTCGTCGTATTGCCGCTCGTTCGGTGGCGGCGCGTATTGCAGAAGAACTGGAAACGGAGCTTGGTGGTTTAGTTGGTTATAAGGTTCGTTTTAACGATCAAATCAGTGATGATACACAAATCAAGTTGATGACTGACGGGATCCTGTTAGCAGAAATTCAAAATGATCGTTTCCTCAATCAATATTCTTGTTTGATTATCGATGAAGCCCACGAACGCAGCCTAAACAACGATTTTATTCTCGGTTATCTGAAACAGTTATTGCCACGTCGTCGTGATTTAAAACTCATCATCACTTCCGCGACCATTGATGTGGAACGTTTTTCCAAACATTTCAACAATGCGCCGATTATTGAAGTCTCGGGCAGAACCTATCCTGTTGAAGTGCGTTATCGTCCCGTAGTGGAAGAAGACGATCAAGATCAGCTACAAGGCATTCTTAATGCGGTGGATGAACTGCAGGCGGAAGGTCGCGGCGATATTTTGATCTTTATGAACGGTGAGCGTGAAATTCGTGATACCGCCGAAGCTTTACAAAAACAAAATCTAAAACACACGGAAATTCTACCGCTCTTTGCTCGCTTGTCTGCGCAAGAACAAAATAAAATTTTCCATCCAAGCGGATTAAATCGCATCGTGTTGGCGACCAACGTCGCAGAAACCTCATTGACCGTGCCGGGCATTAAATATGTGATTGACCCAGGTACTGCGCGTATTTCCCGTTATAGCTATCGCACCAAAGTACAACGTTTACCGATTGAACCTATTTCACAGGCATCTGCTAATCAGCGTAAAGGTCGTTGTGGTCGTGTGAGTGAAGGGATTTGTATTCGTTTATATTCGGAAGAGGATTTTAATTCTCGTCCGGAGTTTACCGATCCTGAAATTCTACGCACCAATTTAGCCTCCGTTATTTTGCAAATGACGGCATTGGGCTTGGATGATATTGAAGCCTTCCCGTTTGTGGATGCACCGGATAAACGCCATATTCAAGATGGGATAAAATTGTTGGAAGAATTGGGTGCGTTTGAACTGGTTCGCACCAAAACGGGCGAGAAACGTCAATTAACGGCAGTAGGCCGTCAATTAGCTCAACTCCCTGTGGATCCACGTTTAGCGAAAATGTTGTTGAATGCTGTCTCACAAGGCGCGTTGCATGAAGTGATGATTATTGTCGCCGCATTGTCTATTCAAGATCCGCGCGAACGACCACAAGAAAAACAACAAGCTTCCGATGAAAAACATCGTCGTTTTGCCGATAAAAAATCAGATTTCTTGGCTTTCCTCAATCTTTGGCGTTATCTACAAGAACAACAAAAAGAATTGAGTAAAAACCAATTCCGTCGTCAATGCCAAAAGGATTTCTTAAATTATTTACGTATTCGCGAATGGCAGGATATTTATCATCAAATTCGTTTAACCGTGCGTGAAATGGGCTTGCCGATTAATTCTGAAAAAGCAGAATATCAGCAAATTCATACCGCACTTTTAAGCGGTTTGCTTTCTCATATCGGTTTAAAAGAAGCGGAGAAACAACAATATCTTGGCGCACGTAATGCCCATTTTGCAATTTTCCCCAATTCTGTGCTTTTCAAAAAACAACCGAAATGGGTGATGGCGGCAGAGTTAGTGGAAACCTCCAAACTTTGGGGGCGTATGGTGGCGGAAATCGAGCCAGAATGGATTGAGCCACTTGCCGAGCATCTAATTAAAAAATCCTATTCAGAACCGCGTTGGTCGAAATCTCGTGGCGCCGTGATTGCAGATGAAAAAGTCACGCTTTACGGTGTGCCGATTGTGGCTGCGCGACCAGTGAATTACGGTGCTATTGATCCAACGGTAAGCCGCGAGATCTTTATTCAATCTGCCTTAGTGGAAGGGGATTGGAATACCAAACATAAATTCTTCAAAGAAAATCAACGACTCGTTCGAGAAGTGGAAGAGTTGGAACACAAAAGCCGCCGCCGCGATATTTTGGTGGATGACCGCACGCTTTTTGAATTTTACGATCAGCGTATTGGCACGGAAGTGGTTTCTCAAAAACATTTTGATACGTGGTGGAAAAAGGCGCAGCAAAAAGATCCTGAATTGCTTAATTTTGAACGTTCATTCTTGATTAATGATGATGCGGAACAAGTGAGCAAGCTGGATTTCCCGAATTTCTGGCATCAAGGCAATTTGAAACTCAAACTGACGTATCAATTTGAACCAGGTACCGATGCGGACGGCGTGACCGTGCATATTCCGTTGCCGTTGCTCAACCAAGTGGAAATGACAGGCTTTGACTGGCAAATTCCAGGCTTGCGTGAAGAATTGGTGATTGCGTTGATTAAATCGCTGCCGAAATCTTATCGCCGTAACTTCGTGCCTGCACCTAATTATGCTCAAGCTTTTTTAAGCCGTGCCGTGCCGTTGGAAAAGCCATTATTAGATACGCTGATTTATGAATTGCGTCGTATGACGGGCGTCACCGTAGAAGCGGAACATTGGAATTGGGAACAAATTCCAAGCCATTTGAAAATGACGTTCCGTGTGGTGGATGAAAACGGCAAGAAAATTGCCGAATCCATGAATTTGGATGAGCTGAAATTCAACTTAAAAGATCGTGTACAGGAAAGTATTTCTGCTGTGGCAGATGATGGCATTGAGCAAAGCGGGCTGCATATTTGGAGTTTTGCAGATTTACCACAATGTTACGAACAAAAACAACGTGGTTTTAGCGTCAAAGCGTTCCCAGCCATCGTAGATGAAAAAGATGCCGTAGGTATCAAACTGTTTGAAACAGAGTTTGAGCAAGCGGTGGCAATGCAACAAGGTTTACGCCGTTTGTTATTACTCAATGTACCATCACCGATTAAATATCTGCATGAAAAATTGCCGAATAAGGCTAAATTGGGTCTGTATTTTACTCCGTTCGGTCGTGTATTGGATTTGATAGATGACTGTATCGCTTGTGCCGTGGATAAACTGATTGCCGATTTTGGCGGTTTTGTGTGGGATGAAGCAGGCTTTGAAAAATTGCGTGATTTCGTTCGAGAAAACCTTAACGAAGTGACCGTGGATATTGCGCAGAAAGTGGAGCAAATCCTATCCCTTAACCATGCCTTAAACCAACGTTTAAAAGGCAAAATGGATTTCACTATGGCTTTTGCCTTTTCTGATATTAAGGCGCAATTAAGCGGGCTGATTTATCCAGGTTTTGTGCAAAAGAGCGGTTATGATCGCCTACCGGATTTACAGCGTTATCTGCAAGCCGTTGATAAACGTATTGATAAACTGGCTCAAGATGTGAATCGTGACCGTGCGGCGATGCTACGCGTGGAACAAGTGCAACAGGCTTACCAACAATTGCTCGCTAAACTGCCGAAATCTAAACCAATTTC
>NZ_CALJRX010000092.1 GCF_937976265.1 uncultured Haemophilus sp. | reverse complement strand
CTAAGTCAACTAAAACACAGCCAACTCGCTTCTCAACGTCGGTTAAAACGCTGTCGGCAAGAGCCAAAGGAGCAAGGTACATCTCTGCAATTGCGATGCCTGCATTATCGAAGCACTTATTAAGATTGCGGTAAAAAGATTTCTTCCACAATATATTTAATAGGTTTGCTTCGAGTCTTGTGCACTGAATACCAACGGGGTCGAGCTGATATTGTGCATCAACTTTATATTCTTGAGTTATCGCATCGAGGACTTCTTGTGCGGGATAAGTCATGTTTCTGTTTTCATCCATTAGCTCATTTACAGCTTGAAGGTGAAACGATTTCTGATTTAACAAAACAAGCTGCAAATTTTGCCCTAAATTCTGACCGCACTTTAATTGGGGAAGAAGTACATGGCGTGCGTATGCTTTGTTTATACGGTTTAAAAGGTGCGGCTGCTTATATGGAACATGCCCATGTTTTAGGTAAATTTGATAATGAGGTATATCGTCAATTCCATGAGTTTATGGCGTGGCTAGGAACGAATCCAAGTGATCTAAATAAATTGTTAGAAAAGGCTCTTGGCATCGGTAATATGAATTTTCAAGTAATGAGTTTATTAGATGCGGGTGAAACAGAAGCATTTGGTCACCCTGTTCCAGCAACGGTAAATGTGAAGCCTGTAGCAGGAAAATGTATTTTAATTTCTGGTCATGATTTAAAAGATTTAAAAGCACTTTTAGAACAAACGGAAGGAACAGGGATAAATATTTACACGCATGGTGAAATGTTGCCTGCGCATGGTTATCCTGAATTGAAAAAATACAACCATTTGGTTGGTAACTATGGAAGTGGTTGGCAAAATCAGCAGAAAGAATTTGCGAAATTCCCTGGTCCTGTAATTATGACCTCTAACTGTATTATTGATCCTAATGTTGGTAATTACGTAGATCGTATTTATACCCGTAGTATTGTGGGCTGGCCTGGTGTAACGCACATTGAAGATCGTGATTTCAGTCAAGTTATCGCAAAAGCACAAGAAATGGCAGGATTCCCTTATGATGAATTAGAACACAAAATTACCGTTGGGTTTGGTCGTCAAACTTTATTAGATGCTTCAGATGCAGTCATTAATCTTGTGGCTGGTGGAAAATTACGTCATGTTTTCTTAGTGGGCGGTTGTGATGGTAGCAAAGGTGAACGTAGCTACTACACTGATTTTGCTCGTCAAGTGCCGGAAGATTGTGCGATTTTAACTTTAGGTTGTGGTAAATATCGTTTTAATAAATTAGATTTTGGTGCTATTGATGGGTTACCTCGCTTGTTAGATGTTGGGCAATGTAATGATGCGTATTCTGCGATAATGCTTGCTGTAAATCTTTCACAAAAACTGGGTATTGGCGTTAACGAATTGCCATTAACACTTGTGCTTTCTTGGTTTGAGCAAAAAGCTATTGTTATTTTGCTTACTTTATTGGCGTTAGGTGTTAAAAATATCTATACAGGACCGACTGCTCCAGCATTTTTAAATGATAATGTGATGGCATTATTAAATGAAAAATTCGGTTTACGCGGCTTGACTACTCCAGAACAAGATATGGCAGAAGCTTTAGCTAAATAACATTTCATAGAAAAGTGCGGTCGATTTTTTAATTTGTAGTTTAGTTTTATAAACATTTTAAAAATCCACCGCACTTTTTCTTGATTAGCTCTCCTTCCCCTCTTCCTGTGCTGAAAAATCCTGCATCATTTTATGCATTTCCTTGCAATTTTGGGCAAAAGCACGACAATACGGACAAATCGCCAAGTGCATATAAACCCGACTGTTTTTGAGCAACGAAAGTGGCTTTTCTTGGCTTTCCGAGATTAATTTGGTGACATTTTGACATTTCATGATTCCCACCTTATTTCTTATTATCAAACCAATTACGGGTTAAACAGGCTTGCAACTGTAAACGGGCGCGATATAACAACACATGTAAATTTGACGTAGATAAATCGCACTCTTGGCAAATTTGCTCACTTTTCATATCAAAATATTCACGCATCATAAACACACGGGCTTGCTGCGCGGGCAAATGCTCCAAACAAGCTTCAAAAATTAACCAAAATTCTTTTTTATACAGCTGCTCAGACGGCTCTTGCCAGGCTATTGGCAGAAAATTATTACGATC
>NZ_CALJRX010000091.1 GCF_937976265.1 uncultured Haemophilus sp. | reverse complement strand
CAACTAACCGTACAGCCTCTATTTCTCCTGATGTAAACGATCCGGGTTTCCGTAACATTACCTTTATGGAATTAGTGGATGCCTATGCTGAAGCGACTAAAGGCTTAATTGAAGGTGGTGCTGATTTAATCATGATCGAAACCATTTTCGACACGTTAAACGCAAAAGCCGCCATTTTCGCCATTGAAACCGTATTTGAAGAATTAGGTGTGGAATTGCCGATTATGATTTCCGGCACCATTACCGATGCTTCCGGCCGTACCCTTTCTGGGCAAACCACCGAAGCGTTCTACAACTCGCTTCGTCACGCTAAACCACTGACGTTCGGTTTGAACTGTGCGTTAGGCCCGAAAGAACTTCGCCAGTATGTTGAACAACTGTCTAAAATCAGCGAAACCTATGTTTCCGTTCACCCAAATGCAGGCTTACCAAATGCCTTTGGTGGCTATGATTTAGGTGCAGAAGAGATGGCGGCACACCTTAAAGAATGGGCTGAAAGTGGCTTTGTGAACATTGTCGGCGGTTGTTGTGGTACGACGCCAGAGCATATCAAAGCCTTTGCCGATGCAGTAGAAGGTATTCCACCACGCAAACTACCTGAAATTAAAACTGCGATGCGTTTATCAGGTTTAGAACCACTCAATATTGATGATGAAAGCCTATTCGTGAACGTAGGTGAACGTAATAACGTGACAGGTTCGGCAAAATTCAAACGCTTAATTAAAGAAGATAAATTTGCCGAAGCCATTGAAATTGCTATCGACCAAGTGGAAAACGGCGCGCAAGTCATCGACGTGAATATGGACGAAGCCTTATTAGACGGCAAAAAATGCATGACCCGTTTCCTCAATATTATGGCGACCGAACCTGATGCAGCAAAAGTGCCAGTGATGATCGACTCGTCTAAATGGGAAGTGATTGAGGCAGGTTTGCAGTCGGTACAAGGTAAACCGATTGTGAACTCCATCTCGTTAAAAGAAGGCGAAGAAATCTTTATCGACCACGCCAAACTGGTACGTAAATACGGTGCAGCGGTGGTGGTAATGGCATTTGACGAAGTGGGTCAAGCCGATACTGAAGATCGCAAAGTCGAAATTTGTAGCCGTGCTTATGATATTTTAGTGAATCAAGTCGGATTCCCACCAGAAGACATTATTTTCGACCCGAATATTTTTGCCATCGGTACAGGAATTGAAGAACACAACAACTACGGTGTGGATTTCATCAATGCCACTGGTCGCATTAAACGTGCGCTACCATATGCGAAAATCTCAGGCGGGGTATCGAATGTGTCCTTCTCCTTCCGCGGCAATAACGTCATGCGTGAAGCGATTCACGCGGTCTTCCTCTATCACGCCATCAAACAAGGCATGGATATGGGAATTGTGAATGCAGGACAACTGGCAATTTATGATGATCTCGATCCTGAATTACGTGAAATTGTGGAAGACGCGGTATTAAACCGCACCCCTGATGCCACCGAAAAACTACTCGATATTGCAGAAAAATATCGTAACCAAGGCAACGATGAAAGTGCGGTCGATTCTGTGGCTGAATGGCGTACTTGGCCAGTGGAAGAACGTTTAAAACACGCGCTGGTGAAAGGGATTACCACTTACATTGTGGAAGATACGGAAGAAGCCCGCCAAACATTGCCAAGTCCATTAGATGTGATTGAAGGCCCGTTGATGGCGGGCATGGACGTAGTCGGCGATTTATTCGGTGACGGTAAAATGTTCCTGCCACAAGTGGTGAAATCTGCACGCGTGATGAAACAATCCGTGGCGTATTTAGAGCCGTTTATCAACGCCACCAAACAAAAAGGTTCAAGCAACGGTAAAGTGGTGATTGCAACCGTAAAAGGCGACGTGCACGATATCGGTAAAAACATCGTGAGCGTGGTAATGCAATGTAATAACTTTGAAGTGATTGACTTGGGCGTGATGGTGCCGGCGGACAAAATCATTCAAACCGCCATTGATGAAAAAGCGGATATCATCGCGTTAAGTGGTTTAATTACCCCTTCTTTAGATGAGATGGAATACTTCTTAGGTGAAATGACTCGTTTAGGTTTAAATCTGCCTGTGATGATTGGCGGTGCAACCACCTCTAAAGAACATACGGCGATTAAACTTTATCCAAAATATAAAGAACACGGCGTATTCTATACCTCAAATGCCTCCCGTGCGGTGACAGTGTGTTCGACATTGATGAACCCTGAAAGCCGTGCGGCATTGTGGGAACAATTCAAGAAAGATTACGAGAAAATTCAGCAATCTTTCTCTAACCGTAAACCACTGCGTAAACAGCTTAGCATTGAAGAAGCACGTGCAAACCGCTTTGATGGCTTTAGTGGCGAGTGGGCAGATTACGTGCCACCAAAACCAAACCAAACGGGCATTGTGGAATTCAAAAATGTACCGATTGCCACATTACGTAAATTTATCGACTGGTCGCCATTCTTCCGCATTTGGGGCTTGATGGGCGGCTATCCTGATGCCTTTGATTATCCAGAAGGTGGCGAAGAAGCACGCAAAGTGTGGAACGATGCGCAAGTGGTATTAGATGAATTAGAACAAAACCACAAACTCAATCCAAGCGGTATTTTAGGCATTTTCCCTGCAGAACGTGTGGGCGATGATGTGGTGCTTTTCGCTGATGAAGAACGCACACAACCAATCGGCACGGCTTATGGCTTACGCCAACAAACGGAACGTGGCAAAAACAGCAAAAGTCCGTTTAACTTTGCCTTAAGCGACTTTATTGCCGATCGCGAAAGCGGCAAAAAAGACTGGATGGGGATGTTCGCCGTCTGTGCGGGTATTGAAGAAATGGAGCTTGTAGAAGGCTATAAAGCGGCAGGCGATGACTACAACGCTATCTTGCTACAAGCTGTGGGCGACCGCTTAGCGGAAGCCATGGCAGAATATTTGCACTTTGAGCTACGCACCCGCATTTGGGGCTACACGCAAGAAGAATTCGACAACCAAGGTTTAATCAATGAAAACTATGTCGGCATCCGCCCTGCACCAGGTTATCCAAGCTGCCCTGAGC
>NZ_CALJRX010000090.1 GCF_937976265.1 uncultured Haemophilus sp. | reverse complement strand
ACCGACAGCATCGCTGGATACCCGCAATGAGCTGGCAGTGCAAAAAGCGCTGGATCAGCTGGTTAAAGACAAAACCGTGTTGATTATCGCTCACCGACTTTCCACCATTGTGGGCGCGCATTGCATTTATGTGTTGGAAAACGGCAGCATTGCCGAACAAGGCACGCATCAAACACTCTTAGAACAAAAAGGACGTTATGCAGCGTTTTGGCAATGCCAACAAGGCAACATCACTCACTAAACAGGATTGGGCAATCCTTGCCACGACTGCCGGCTTTAAATTCTGCGTAGTGGCGTTTTATATGATTGGTCTCATTACCATGTTAAAAGAGCTGGGGTTCGATCTTAAACAGCTTAGTTGGTTCTATTTGCTTGGTGGGATGGAAATGGCGAAATTCATCGTTTCGCCGTTAATTGAACGCTATCGTCTCAAGCGTATCGGGCAATTTCGCGGCTGGCTATGTCTTTCTTCGCTAATCATTTTTATTGCCCTATTTATGTTGCATTTCATCCAACCGCAACGGGATTTTACACTGCTTATGGTGGCGTGTGTGCTATTGAACCTGAGCAGTCTATTTTTTGGTTGTGCGGCGTTGGGGCTGACGTGTGCCATCCTGCCTTTTGAGCAACGTGGCTTTGGCGGCGTCATTCAAGTGATCGCAGGACGCGTGGGTAAAATGCTTGGCGGCGGTTTGATGTTACTGATTTATCATCATTACGGCTGGCAAAGTGCGGTGGATTTAATCAGTGTTTTTGCGCTACTGTTGATTCTACAAATCAGCCTATATTCCGAACCTACAGTTGCCGCTGAACCGCAAAATCCGCCATTGCGTTTTTTATTCACACGCTTTTTCTACTTTTGGCAACAACCGCACATTTCATTTCGGTGGTTGATTTTATTGTTATTTGTGTTTATTCCCAGCGGCATGGTGGTCAGCAGTTTTATTCCGCGTCTAAATGCCTTGGGCTGGAGCAGCCAACACATTGGGCTATTACTTTCAGTATTCGAGCCCCTTTGTGCTATCGCCTTTGCTCCGCTCAGTGGTCTATTACTCAAAAAATATTCTCGGGTTTCCGTCACCCAATGGGTATTATTTAGCCAAATTTTTGCCTTCTGCTTATTTATTTTATTTGAATATGTCGGCACGGATTTTCCTTATCTTATCGCCGTACCAATCTTATTATTAAGTATGACTTATGCATTACTTGTGCCGTGCTTGCTCGCCATGATTATGGACAAATCCACTCAAACTTACGCCACGCTCGACAGCGCATTACAATTCTC
>NZ_CALJRX010000089.1 GCF_937976265.1 uncultured Haemophilus sp. | reverse complement strand
TTTATTATGGTTGAATAAAAAACGTAAAAAAGGACAACATATGAACACAACACAGCTTTCCCGCCCCAACGTCCAAGCATTAACCCCTTACCAATCCGCCCGCAAACTGGGCGGCAACGGTACGATTTGGCTCAATGCAAACGAAGCACCGCTTTCACCGAATTTTCAACTTTCCGGTCAAGACTTAAACCGCTATCCAGAGCCTCAGCCACAAGCAGTGGTTGAAGGCTATGCCGCCTATGCCGGAGTCAACGCTGAGAACGTTTTAGTCACCCGTGGCGGCGATGAAGGCATTGATCTGATTATTCGCGCCTTTTGTGAACCCGCACAGGATGCCATTTTATTCTGCCCACCCACCTACGGCATGTATGCAGTCAGCGCTGAAACCGCCAATGTTACCTGCAAAACTGTGCCACTCGATGCCGATTTTCAGCTCAATTTGGAAGCCATTGAAGCGCAATTGGACGGTGTGAAAGCCGTATTTGTTTGTAGCCCAAACAATCCAACTGGCAATCTACTCAAGCGGTCAGATTTAATCAAATTATTGCAAATGACCGCCGGCAAGGCGATTGTGGTGGTTGATGAAGCCTATATTGAATTTTGTCCTGAAGCGACCTTCGCCAACGAGCTGCAAAACTACCCGAATTTAGCCATCATCCGCACCCTTTCTAAGGCTTTTGCCTTGGCTGGATTACGTTGCGGTTTTGTTTTGGCCAATTCGGAATTGATTCAAATTCTAAGCAAGGTAATTGCGCCTTATCCGATTCCGGTTCCAAGCGCGGATATTGCCGCCCAAGCGCTTGCCGATGCAAATCTAACCGTGGTTAAGGAACGCGTGCAAACCACTCTGGATAATCGTCAATGGCTTGCCGACCAGCTAGCTGCATTACCGCAAGTAGAACAAGTCTTCCCAAGTGAAGCCAATTATTTGCTATTTAAATGCCAAGATGGCGAAAAAGTGTTTAAAGCCTTGTGGGATTTGGGAATTATTCTGCGTGATCAAAATAAAGCGTTAAATTTACAAGACTGCATTCGTATCACCGTTGGCACAAAAGAAGAATGTGAACGTGTGGTTGAAGCCATCAAACAAATCAACTAATACACAGGAGAACAGCCCATGCAACCTATTCTTTTCATTGACCGCGATGGTACCTTGATTGATGAGCCGAAAACCGATTTTCAAATTGATAGCCTTGAAAAACTCAAATTCGAGCCGAACGTCATTCCGGCGATGCTAAAACTGAAAGAAAAATACCGTTTTGTGATGGTATCAAACCAAGATGGCTTGGGAACGGACTCTTTCCCACAAGCAGATTTTGATAAACCGCATAATGCAATGATGGCGTTATTCAAATCACAGGGGATTGAGTTTGATGATGTGCTAATTTGCCCACACAAACCGGAAGATCATTGCCAATGCCGCAAACCACAAACCAAGTTACTTAAAAAATATATTGAGGAGAAATTATTCGATCCTGCGCATTCTTTTGTTATTGGCGATCGAGCAACCGATGTGCAATTGGCTGAAAATTTAGGCATTCGCGCCATTCAATACCATCCGCAACAAATGCCGTGGGAATTGATTGCCGAAAAATTATTGGGCGAAGCAGTAAGTAATATCGGCAACCGCGCACCACGTTTTGCCGAAGTGGTGCGTAAAACCAAAGAAACCGATATTAAAGTGCAAGTATGGTTGGATG
>NZ_CALJRX010000088.1 GCF_937976265.1 uncultured Haemophilus sp. | reverse complement strand
TAAAATCGATGGTCAATCTCACAACCGTTGGGAAATCATTGGATTAAACTAATCTAAATAAAACACCGAAGGCACAAGCTTTCGGTGTTTTTTTATGCGTGTCCCGAACTTTCGTTTTTCCTGATAGTCAGACGAACAAGATTTATCAGTAAGGATATTTTTATGAAAAAAGCCACTTTTCTTGCAACCTTTATTGCTCTTACACTTTCAACCTCAACACTTGCTATGCCAAATAAACCCGATCCTCTAGCCAATACCCCTTATTTTAATCAGACCGACAAGGGATTCGATCTTAAATTTACCCCAAAAAACTACCGCACTTTAGAGGTAAAAGTAGGGGATTCATTGGTTAAATTCCGTGCCTTTGAAAAGATAGTGTACGTGGCGAATCCTATCGAGCCTGATTATCAAACCTTAAATATTTATGTTCCGGAAGCTTATTTTAAGGGTAAAAAAATAAATGGTTATTCAGCTGAAACGGCGCCGATCTTTTTACCTAATGCCGTTGGTGGCTATATGCCTGCTAAGGCGGCAACTTATGACGCCAAAGGTTTTGGTAGTGGCGATAAACCGAATGCCATTGTGACCGCACTTTCTAAAGGTTATGTAGTGGCGAGCGTAGGCGCGCGCGGCCGAACTTTAGAAAAAGACGGGAAATACACCGGTAAAGCACCTGCAGCAATTATTGATTTAAAAGCGGCTGTTCGTTATTTGCATGCGAATGATAATGTGATGCCTGGTGATGCGAAGAAGATTATTTCTAACGGTACCAGTGCGGGTGGCGCATTATCTGCGTTACTGGGTGCAAGTGGTGATAGCAACGATTATATCAATTATTTAAAACAAGTCGGCGCAGCCGAGGCAAGTGATGCTATTTTTGCGGTATCGGCTTATTGTCCGATTACCAATTTAGAGAATGCAGACAGTGCTTATGAGTGGGAATTTAACGGTGTAAATGAATATAGCCGTATGGATATGAGCCGTTTGAATGTCAATAGCTATAATGACCGTTCACTGGTAGAAAAAGCTAAAATTGAAGGGACATTGTCTGCAGATGAAATCAAGGTTTCTGATCAACTTAAAGCGGCGTTTCCAGCTTACTTAAATAGCTTAAATTTAAAAGATGAAAAAGGCCATGCTTTGACATTAGATGCACAAGGAAATGGCTCTTTCAAAGATTATATGCGTTCAGTGATTGCTTCATCTGCAGATAAAGCTTATAAAAACGGTGCCTCTTTTGAGGGTAAACCTTGGGTGAAAGTCAGTAAAGATGGCGTAATTGATATTGATTGGGATGGCTATGTTCACTCAGAAAAACGAATGAAATCGCCTCCTGCATTTGATGCATTCAATTTAAGTTCTGGCGAGAATAATTTATTCGGTACGGAAACGGTGAATAATAAACACTTTACTGCATATTCACTGCAGCACAGCACTGAAAAAGGAGAAATGGCGGATAAACAAATTGTGAAACTTATGAATGCCATGAATTATCTCGATCAGAGTAAAACGCAGCATTGGCGCATCCGTGCGGGAACATCAGATCGTGATACATCTCATGCGATTAGCGCGATCTTAGCAGTGAAATTACGCATGAATGGTAAGCAAGTTGACTATCAAACCCCTTGGGGTGTACCTCATTCAGGAGATTATGATCTCGATGAATTATTCCAATGGATTGATAGCATTTCAAAATAACTGAAAAACCAACCGCACTTTTAAATTATGGCTGACTAGATAAACGCTGTTTTGCTTCCTTATTACCTAATTCAGCAGCTTTCTTCAGCCATTCCAATGATTTTTCAGGTTGGTTTTGTGAGCGATAAATATTACTTAACATCATCATTGCATCCGTATCTTTAGCTCGAGCTGTACGTTCAAAAAGCTTAATGGCTTGCTCTGTATTTTGTTTGACGTAATCACCACGTAAATACATAACGCCAAGGTTATTTAGCCCTTTCACACTGCCCTTCTCTGCCGCTTCGCTAAACCACCAATAAGCCTTTTCGTAATCTCTCACCGTGCCACGCCCAAGATTATATAACATACCTAGATTGCTTTGAGCGGTGATATTTCCTTCTAAAGCCATCGGATACATAATATCGAAAACAGAAATCCATTGTTGTTTATTAGCAAAGTCTTGTGCCAAATTCATTCTTGCTTGATCATCCATTTTCGAACTTGCTGTAACATCAATGGTTTTCATCGCCCAAATAGGCAAACTACAAGAAAGTAATACTGTATGAAAAAATAACTTCAGTTTCATTTATAAGGTTGCTATTAAAAGTAAAATAAAAAACACGGCTGTAATCGCAAATTCGGTTAGTCCAACTTGCATAACAGAAAGCTTTTTAGTGGGCAGATAAACCGCTCGCACTAATCCGGGAACAAAAGCTAATGCTAAAATAAATTGTTGCGAAACCACAAAAATCAGCACACATAATAAGTGAAAAATCACTGAGGCCCAAAAATAACGCGGATTTTTCCGCTCACGCATCATAGATTTCACATAAAGTGTTGTTCCTATAAAAAATAATGTTGGATAAATCGCCACCCAAAGTATTTTTTCATCAAAAGTGCGGTCAGAAAAATAATAAGATCCCATTCCTGCTAGAGCAAAAAT